>NZ_CAWMDN010000107.1:0-68472 GCF_963866575.1 Aeromonas sp. L_1B5_3 | reverse complement strand
TTTTCGCTTTTCTTTCGGCGCCCACTTCGCTAGGAAGCTGGCTCATCAGGTTGGCGTGTTCCGCCGTGCTGGTAGGGGCGCATTATAGGGAGCCGCGCTGGGATGACAAGAGGGAAATTGCAAAAAATGGCATTTTTTACTGATTTTCGCTTCAACCGTTGTTTTATTAAACAAAAGCCCCGCATCGGCGGGGCTCTATGGGGCAATAAACCCTATATTCACATCGAATTGCTATCTTTTTGACCAGAATTCGCGTGCAAAGGTGCGCACCTTTTCCCAATCAGTAAATTCGAGGTCTTTACTGGTATCGGTACTACCACCAGTAATCTTCATAATCAGCTGGATAATGCGGGTCTGCCACCAGTTATAGCGAGAGTACTGCAGCGCACCGGCAAACACCCCCAGGTTTTTCGGCTTCCAGGGCGAGAGGCGCAGAAACTTCTTCATATAGGCATTGGTTTGCGGCGTCTGCTTCTCTGGCTTGCGAGCGGTCAGGTTGACGCAGAAGAAGGCGGCATTGGCGACCTCCAGCTGCTCATGGTGGGCATGAATAAAACTGAGCAGGCTGGGGTGGAAGTTGCCATAGCGGATAGAGGCGCCGATCAACACCTTCTTGTACTTGCTGAGATTGCACTTGGGCAGGGTATGCAGATCGTGCATCACCACTTCACATCCCGGCATCTCCTCCAGCATGACATCGATGATTTTGCGGGTTTGACCGTCCCGAGAGGAATAAAGCACCAGAATCTTGTCCATAACAACCTCAACTACGCCAGAATGCAGGGGTAAACAGTACCAGAAGCGTAAAAATTTCCAATCGGCCAAACAACATGGCCAACACCAGCACCCATTGTGCAGCGGGTGAAATATTCCCGAAGTTGGCAGAGACCTCTCCCAGACCCGGGCCTACGTTGGTAAAAGCAGCCGCCACGGCGGTGAATGCTGTCACTTCGTTCAACCCCGTCATCAGCAACAGCAACATGAATATAAAGAAGAGGATGATATAGGTAGCGAAGTAGCCCCACACCGCCTCAACGATGCGCTCGGGCACAGCCCGCTTCCCCAGCTTCAGGGTATAGATAGCTCTGGGGTGAACCAACCGTTTCAGTTCACGCATCCCTTGCATGAAGAGGATCATGAAGCGCATCACCTTGATGCCACCGCCGGTACTGCCCGCACAACAGCCAATAAAGGCGGAGAACATCAGCAGCATGGGCAGAAAAGAGGGCCAGTCGGCATACGTAGTGGTGCTATAGCCAGTGGTGGTGCCCAGAGAGACCGCTTGGAACAGACCGTGGTTGAGTGCTTCTTGCCAAGTGGCGTAGTGCCCATGGGTCAGCAAGGCGATAAAGCAGATCATCACCAGGGTCACCTGGATGGCCAGAAAGACCTTGAGCTCCGCGTCATAGAGGTAGCGCCCGAGCCGAACAGGTCGATGGGAAAAGACAGTAAAGTGGAGCGCAAAGTTCACGCTGGCCAGCAGCAGGAACACCACGGTAATCAGGTTGATTACCGGACTGTTGAAAAACCCGATGCTGGCATCGTGGGTAGAGAAACCACCGACCGACAGGGTCGAAAACGAATGACACACCGCATCGAACAGCGTCATCCCGGCAAGCCAGTAGGCTAGGGCACAGAGCGCGGTCAGCAGCAGGTAGATGAACCAGAGCGCCTTGGCCGTTTCGGCGATGCGCGGCGTCACCTTGGTATCCTTGACCGGGCCCGGGATCTCGGCACGATAGAGCTGCATGCCCCCGATACCCAGCAGCGGCAGTACGGCGACCGCCAGCACTATGATCCCCATGCCCCCCAGCCACTGCAGCAGCTGACGGTAGAACAGGAACGCCTTGGGCAGATTGTCCAGCCCGGTCAGCACGGTGGCGCCAGTGGTGGTCAGGCCGGAGAAAGATTCAAAGAATGCCTCGGAAACCGACATATGCGGGGCATCGCTCAGAATAAAGGGCACAGCCCCCACGCTCCCCAGCACCACCCAGAACAACACTACGATGAGGAAACCCTCTTTCGCTCTGAGCTCCTTCTTGTGATAACGGTTGGGAAACCAGAGCGCGACTCCGAGCAACAGGGCCATGAGGAAAGATTTGATGAACTCGGCGCCGCCACCATCCCGATAACCAAACGCAACCAGCGCTGGCAGCAGCATGGTCGAGCTGAACAGCGCAACCAGCAGGCCAACGATGCGAATAATGCTCAGGGTGTGCATTCCGGCTCCTACTTCAAAACGATAAAGAGCGATGGATTCTAGCCATCTAAAGGCTGAAGGGATACCCGCCCATGGGTTCTGTCGGTCAATTCGCGGTCAACCCGCTCCCAGACTGCAGACTCCCACGCCACCTGCAGGGTAACCTGCTGGCCGTAATCGGCAGCCAGCAGTTCGCCGTTGTGACTGCTGATCAGTGACTCGACCACGCCCATGTCGCCATAGTCGCAATGAATGGAGGAAGGAGTGCGCGGCACCTTGAGTTCGGTCACCAGCTGCTTGAGGGCTGCCCCCACGCCGCCGCCATAAGCTTTGACCAGTCCACCGGTGCCAAGCTGGATGCCACCGTAGTAGCGCACCACCACGGCGCAGATTTCACCGAGCCCCGACCCCATCAACTGGGCCAGGATCGGCTTGCCCGCAGTACCGGAGGGTTCGCCATCATCACTGAAGCCATAGACCTGACTATCTTGCGGTGCGCCCGCCACAAAGGCCCAGCAGTGATGGCGAGCTGTCGGATGTTGACGCTTGATTTCGTTGATCCACCCCTTGGCCGCCTCGACGGTCGGGGTGTGGGCAATCAGGGTTATGAAACGGCTCTTCTTGATCTCTTCGCTGAGCTCCAATGGAGCGGCCGGAATGGGGTACGCTGCCGCCATCAGAGCCCTGCTTGTCTGGTCATGTTCTCCACCCCGTTGGCGTGCAGCACCACGTTGTCCTCGATGCGGATGCCGCCGAACGGACGCAGTGCCTCCACCTTGTTCCAGTTGACTCGCTTGCCCTGTTCGCCCTGACGCAGCGGCTCCAGCAGGCTGTCGATGAAGTAGAGACCCGGCTCGATAGTGAACACTTGGCCCACCTCCATCACCCGGGTGCAGCGCAAATAGGGGAACTGCTCGGGAGCCGCCAGATGGGTGCCGCGCTCATCCTGCATGAAACCACCGGCATCGTGTACCTGCAGGCCGAGGAAATGGCCGAGACCATGGGGGAAGAAGACGTTGGTCACCCCGGTGTGGATCATCTCGTCCACCGACATATCCACCAACTCGGTCGCTTGCAGCAGGCGCGCCAGCTTGTGGTGCATCTGCAGATGCAGCTCGCTGTAGCGACGGCCCGGTTTGATCTCGCCGATGATCTCCTGCTGCTGCGCATCCAGCGCCGCGATGAGATCGGCAAACTCGCCACGCCGCCACGCCCAGGTACGGGTGATATCGGAGGCATAACCGTGGAAATCGACGCCCGCATCGATCAGGAAGGAGTAACGCTCGGCATCAGGCACCCGCACGGCCGAGAGATGGGTGTAGTGAAGAATGGCCGCATTGCGGTTGATGGCGACGATATTGCCGTAGGGCGCCTCATTGGCCCCCTGCCCGACAGCCTTCATGTAGGCCAGATTGATCTCGAACTCGCTCGCCCCTGCCATAAAAGAGTCCTTGGCCGCGATATGACCACGGACACCGATGCGGTTCGCCTCGCGCAGACACTCCAGCTCGTAGGGGGTCTTGTAGGCACGGTGATAGTGCAGGTAGTTGAGCACCGCCTCCGGATTGGGCTGGGTCAGACCCAGCAGCTCGGCCACTTCCAGATGACCACCCAGATAGGCCCACTCCTGCTTGTTGGCGGGTAGATGATCGGCCACCTGCTCCGGTCTGGTCAGGAAACGGATATCGAAGAACTCGACCCAGAAGGCATTGGGCAGATCAGCCACCTTGTGCCAGAAATCGACCGGACGATAGAACAGCAGGATTGGTTTGTTCACCCCGTCCACCAGCAGCCAGCAGTGGGGATTGTCCAGCACCGGCAACCAGGCCTTGAAGTGCGGGTTTACCTTGAACGGGTAATCCTGATCATCGAGGAAGATGCGGTGGGTCTGGCCGGAGTGGATGGCCAGCCCGCCAAGTCCCTGTTGCTGCAGGATATCGCGGGTGCGTTGCTGCAAAGTATCGAGATGCTGGGCAAAAAGTTGGCTGTAGCTGCTCATGGCGTCCTGCTCCGAGGTGAATGTGATTGCAGCATAACATCAAGCGCTTGGCGGCTCGACCCGTCAAGCAGCCGCTTCGTGAGGTAACGCATACGTTACAAACGTGTTTGTTATCAACAGAGAACCAGCCGTTAACAAATCAAAAACAATTCAATACACTGCCGGTAGATACATGAAGTCAGGGATTACTCATGGACAACCTCTGCCTGTGGCAACCGGATCCGCTCAGGATGCAGCAATCCAACCTCTACCGCTTTATGGCAGAGGTGAACCGCTTCCACGGCCTGCAACTGCAGGACTATCCGCACCTGTGGCAATGGTCGGTGGAAAAGACCACCCGCTTCTGGCCGCTGGTGTGGCAGCACTGCGGCGTCAAGGGCGAACTCGGCAACATAGTGGCGGAGAATCGTCAGGATATGCAGCGCACCCGCTGGTTCCCCGACAGCCGCCTCAACTTCGCCGAAAACCTGCTGCGCCGCCAGGACGAGAGCCCGGCCATCATCTCCCGCATCGAAGGGAGCCCAAGCCGCACCCTCAGCTGGCGTGAGCTTGGGGAACAGGTTGCCCGGCTGGCTCAATGGCTGCGCAATCAGGGGATTGGTCGTGGCGATGTGGTTGCCGCCTATCTGCCCAATATCCCGGAAACCGTGGTAGCCATGCTGGCAACCACCAGTCTGGGGGCGATCTGGACCTCCACCAGCCCCGACTTTGGCGAGGCCAGCGTGGTAGAGCGCTTCGGCCAGACACGGCCGCGAGTGCTGTTTGCGGTGGATGGCTATCGCTACAACGGCAAGGCCATTGATATTCAGGACAAAGTGGCAGGGGTCGTCAACCAGATCGACAGCATAGAGCAGACGGTGATGATCTCCCTGCTCGGCAACCCGCTGCAGCTTGGTCACGACTGGCAGCAACTGCTGGCAAGTCAACCGGACGCCGGCCTCCAGTTCGAACCGATGGCTTTCAATGACCCGCTCTACATCCTCTACTCCTCCGGCACCACCGGCAAACCCAAGTGTATCGTGCACGGCATCGGCGGCACCCTGCTGCAACATCTGAAAGAGCACCAGCTGCACTGCGACATCAAGCCCGGGGAGCGCATCTTCTACTTCACCACCTGTGGCTGGATGATGTGGAACTGGCTGGTAAGCGCCCTCGCCTCCGGCGCCACTCTGGTGCTCTACGACGGCTCACCGTTTTATCCGGATGGCAATGTGCTGTGGGATCTCGCCCGCGACGAGCAGGTCGCCCTGTTCGGCACCTCGGCCAAGTATCTCGATGCTCTGCACAAACAGGGTTATGCCCCCATCAACAGCCACGACTTGCCGCACTTGCGGCTGATCTGCAGCACCGGCTCTGTGCTGTCGCCGGAAGGGTTCGACTACGTCTACCAGCAGATAAAGCAGGATGTGCAGCTCAGCTCCATCTCAGGCGGCACCGACATCTGCTCCTGCTTCGTCATCGGCAACCCGCTCAGCCCGGTCTATCGCGGCGAGAGCCAGGGGCGCGGCCTCGGTCTCGCGGTGCAGGTATTCAACGAAGCGGGCCAGCCGGTGCAGGGGGAGAAAGGCGAGCTGGTCTGCACCAAGCCGTTCCCGGCCCAGCCCATCTACTTCTGGGGTGACGAGAACGGCGACAAGTACCACGCCGCCTACTTTGAGCGGTTCGACAACATCTGGTGTCACGGCGACTGGATCGAGCTGACCCCGACCGGCGGCATTCTGTTCTACGGCCGCTCCGACGCCACCCTTAACCCGGGCGGCGTGCGCATCGGCACCAGCGAGATCTACCGCTATGTCGAGCAGCTGGACGAGGTGGAGGAGAGCATCGTCATCAGCCAGCAGTGGCAGCAGGACGAGCGGGTGGTGCTGTTCGTCAAGCTCAAGGCGGGCTGCAAGCTGGACGAACCGCTGCGCGAGCGGATCCGCCAGCAAATAAAGCAGCACTGCACCGCCCGCCACGTGCCGGCCCGCATCCTGCAGGTGGATGCCATCCCCCGCACCAAGTCCGGCAAGATCGTCGAACTGGCGGTGCGGGAAGTGGTGCACAATAGACCCGTCAACAATACCCATGCCCTCGCCGATCCCGAGGTGCTGAACCAGTATCGCAACCGGCCGGAACTGGCCAGTTGATAGCAAACTCACAGTCATCCGAGGCGCCGCAAGGCGCCTCTCTTTTGCCCGTTTTGTGATGAGGAGCTTTTACTCGAGAACTGTTAAACAAATGTTTTAAATAGGTGTTGAAAATGTCTCCTTTTGGATCAATAGTGAGCCTCGCCCCCTGCTGGGGATTAAGGAGCACCACTCCCCACTGAGTGGGAACAAGGAGACACTCTCATGATCTACCAAGGCGAAACCCTGTCGGTCAGCTACCTCGAAAACGGCATTGCCGAGCTGAGGTTTGATGCCCCGGGTTCAGTCAACAAGCTGGATCGCGCTACCCTGCTCTCCCTGAGCGAAGCGATCGCCGCATTACAACAAGAACGTGAACTAAAAGGTCTGATCCTCACCTCCGGCAAAGACGCCTTTATCGTCGGTGCCGACATTACCGAATTCCTGGAACTGTTCGATCTGCCGCAAGAAGATCTGCTCGGCTGGCTGAAAAAGGCCAACGACATCTTCAACGCCATCGAAGATCTGCCGGTGCCCACCCTCTCCGCTATCAAGGGCCACGCCCTCGGCGGCGGCTGCGAGACCATCCTCTCCACTGACTTCCGTCTGGCCGACACCAGCGCCAAAATAGGCCTGCCAGAGACCAAACTCGGCATCATGCCGGGCTTTGGCGGCACCGTCCGTCTGCCGCGGGTGATCGGCGCCGACAACGCGCTCGAGTGGATCACCACCGGCAAGGATTATCGTGCCGATGACGCCCTCAAGGTGGGTGCCATCGATGCCGTGGTCGCCCCTGACGCGCTGCAGAGCGCTGCGCTGCAGATGATCAAGGACGCCATCGCGGGCAAACTGGACTGGCAGAGCCGTCGCGCCGCCAAGAAAGCGCCGCTGCGCCTCTCCAAACTGGAAGCCATGATGAGCTTCACCACCGCCGCCGGCATGGTTGCCGCCGTGGCGGGCAAACACTATCCGGCGCCGATGACCGCTGTGAAAACCGTCGAGGCCGCTGCTGGCATGGGCCGTGACGAAGCGCTAGTCGTTGAAGCACAGGGCTTCATCAAGCTGGCCAAGACCGATGTCGCCAAGGCGCTGGTCGGCATCTTCCTGAACGATCAACACATCAAGGCGCTGGCCAAGAAGGCTGCCAAACAGGCGAGCAAGGCCACTGGCCACGCCGCCGTATTGGGTGCCGGCATCATGGGCGGCGGTATCGCCTACCAGTCTGCCAGCAAGGGCATTCCGGCGGTGATGAAGGATATCAACGAGAAGGCGCTGGCACTTGGCATGGGCGAAGCCACCAAGCTGCTCAATGGCCAGCTCGAGAAGGGCCGCATCGATGGCATCAAGATGGGCCAGGTGCTCTCCGCCATCACTCCGACTCTCAGCTATGACAACGTCAAAGGCGTGGACATCGTCGTCGAAGCTGTGGTTGAAAACCCGAAAGTGAAAGCCGCCGTACTGGGCGAAGTGGAAGGAATCATTGGCGAAGACGCCGTGCTTGCCAGCAACACCTCCACCATCCCCATCTCTCTGCTGGCCAAGGGGCTTAAGCGCCCGCAGAACTTCTGCGGTATGCACTTCTTCAACCCGGTGCACCGCATGCCACTGGTGGAGATCATCCGCGGCGAGCAGACCTCCGATGAAACCATCAACCGCGTGGTGGCCTATGCCGCCGCCATGGGCAAGTCCCCGGTGGTGGTCAACGACTGCCCCGGCTTCTTCGTCAACCGCGTGCTGTTCCCCTACTTCTTCGGCTTCAACAAGCTGGTCGCCGATGGCGCCGACTTCGCCGCCGTCGACAAGGTAATGGAGAAGGAGTTCGGCTGGCCCATGGGCCCCGCCTACCTGCTGGACGTGGTCGGCATCGACACCGGTCACCATGCCGGTGACGTGATGGCGCAGGGCTTCCCGGCACGCATGAGCAAGGAAGGCCGCACCGCCATCGACGTGATGTACGAAGTGAACCGCTTCGGTCAGAAGAACGGCAAGGGCTTCTACGCCTACGAGCCGGACAAGAAGGGCAAGCCGAAGAAGGTAGCCGACGCAGCTGCTTACGAGCTGCTGGCCCCCATCGCCAAGCCGAAACAGGATTTCGACAAGGAAGCCATCATCGCTCGCATGATGATCCCGATGATCAACGAGGTGGTGCTCTGTCTGGAAGAGGGCATTGTTGCCACACCAGCCGAAGCCGACATCGCGCTGGTCTACGGTCTGGGCTTCCCTCCCTTCCGCGGCGGCGTGTTCCGCTATCTGGACACCATTGGTCTGGATCGCTACGTGGCCATGGCCGACCAGTATGCCGATTTGGGCCCGCTCTACCGCGTCAGCGACAAGCTGCGCGAGATGGCTGCCCAGGGCAAAACCTTCTACTGATTGCGGAAAGGAGATCCATTCATGAAAGACGTAGTCATTGTCGACTGTATCCGGACCCCGATGGGCCGGTCCAAGGGCGGCGCCTTCCGCAACGTGCGTGCAGAAGACTTGTCCGCGCACCTGATGAAATCCATCCTGCTGCGCAACCCCAACCTCGACCCGAACGAGATCGAGGATATCTACTGGGGCTGCGTGCAGCAGACCCTGGAGCAGGGCTTCAACATCGCCCGCAACGCCGCGCTGCTGGCCGGCATTCCGAAGCAGGTGGGGGCGGTTACCGTCAACCGCCTGTGCGGCTCCAGTATGCAGGCGCTGCATGATGCCTCTCGCGCCATTCAGGTAGGTGATGGGGATATCTTCATCATTGGCGGCGTTGAGCATATGGGTCACGTGCCGATGAGCCACGGCGTCGACTTCCACCCCGGCATGGCCAAGTCGGTGGCGAAAGCCTCCGGCATGATGGGGTTGACCGCCGAGATGCTCGGCAAGCTGCACGGCATCAGCCGTCAGCAGCAGGACGAGTTTGCCGCCCGCTCCCACCGCCGTGCCCACGCGGCAACCGTGGAAGGACGTTTTGCCAAGGAGATCGTCGGGCTGGAAGGCCATGACGCCAGCGGCGCCCGCTTCTTCTACGACTATGACGAGGTGATCCGCCCGGAGACCACGGTCGAAACCCTGAGCCAGCTGCGCCCGGTGTTTGACCCGGTCAACGGCACCGTCACCGCCGGCAGCTCCTCGGCCCTGTCCGATGGCGCCGCCGCCATGCTGGTGATGAGCGCGGATCGTGCCAAGGCCCTCGGCCTCACGCCGCGCGCCAAGGTACGTGCCATGGCCATCGCTGGCTGTGACGCTGCCATCATGGGTTACGGCCCGGTTCCGGCGACCCAGAAGGCGCTCAAACGGGCCGGTCTGACCATCGGTGACATCGACCTGTTCGAGCTGAACGAGGCGTTTGCCGCCCAGTCCCTGCCCTGCGTGAAAGATTTGGGTCTGCAGGATCAGGTGGACGAGAAGGTGAACCTCAACGGCGGCGCCATTGCGTTGGGTCACCCGCTCGGCTGCTCCGGTGCGCGCATCTCCACCACCCTCATCAATCTGATGGAGGAGAAGGATGCCACGCTGGGGGTTGCCACCATGTGTATCGGTCTGGGTCAGGGCATCGCCACCGTATTCGAACGGGTGTGATCCACAAGCAACTCGATCGAATATCAACGTTTTCGGGGCCGGCATGACCGGCCCCTTTTCAAATCTGAGACCATCGCCACACGGGGTGCTGGCCTGTAGTCGGATGCTGGGTATTGGCCGTCCCGTTTGGGTCGGCCTTTTTTCGTTTTAAACCCGGCAATGGGTGGTTATTGCTCCAAACCTCACATTAGATGGGGGGCTTGCTTGCTTTTTGCTCCCCCGACAGGTTCAATCTGCACAAAAAAATGGGTGGATGCACATACATATGTCAATGAGCAAACAACTGCTGATCGTCGATGACGACCAAGAGATCCGCGAGCTGCTCAATGAATACCTGACCCGGGCGGGCTTTCAGGTATTGACGGCGGCAGAGGGTAACGAGATGCGCGAGCAGCTCGCCCAGCACAGCCCGGACCTGATCATTCTGGACATCATGATGCCCGGCGAGGATGGCTTTACCCTCTGCCAGCAGATCCGTCGCACCTCCCAGGTGCCCATCATCATGCTGACTGCGGCTTCCGACGAGGCAGATCGGGTGATCGGCCTCGAACTCGGCGCCGATGACTACATCGCCAAGCCCTTCAGCCCGCGTGAACTGCAGGCCCGCATCAAGGCCTTGCTGCGCCGCGCCGAATTCCGCCAGCCGGAAAAAGAGAAAGAGCCGAGCCGTCGGCTGCGCTTCGCCGAGTGGACCCTCGATACCCTGAGCCACCAGCTGACCCACGAAGATGGCAGCCTGCTGGATCTCTCCGGCAGCGATGCCATGCTGCTCGGCATGTTCCTGCAGCAGCCCGGCGTGGTGCTGGATCGCGACACCATCTCAGATGCCACCCGCGGCCGCGAAAGCCTGCCGATGGAGCGCGGCATCGACGTGCAGATCAGCCGCTTGCGCCAGAAGCTGGGCGACAATGGCAAGAGCCCGCGCATCATCAAAACCATCCGCGGCAGCGGCTACATGCTGATCGCCGAGGTGCACGAACTGCCATGAGCAACAAATGGTCCTGGGGGGCACTGGTGCCCCGCTCTCTGCTGTCGCGGATGATCCTGCTGCTGCTGCTGGCCATCCTGCTCTCCCAGACCATTCTGACCGGCATCTGGATGCAGCAGATCCAGAAGCGGGAGCTGGAGGGGATGCTCAGCACCACCCGCAACCTCGCCATGTCTGCCGCCTCCACCGTCAACTTCTTCAAATCCCTGCCGCTGCAATATCGCCACATCGCTCTCGATCAGCTGCGCAACATGGGGGGCAGCCGCTTCTTCGTCTCGCTGAACGAAGAGGAGATCCACATCAACGCCATCCCCGACAGCGAACGCAAGACGCAGGTGCTGGAGGAGGTGCAGGGAGTGCTGACCCGCAAGCTCTCCGATGCCATGGCGATCAAGGTGGATTTCTCGCGGCCCGAAGACCTCCACGTATTCAACAACGACACCCTGCTGGCGGACCTTCCCTCCTCCTGGGCGCGCTACACCCTGTCGCTTGAGCCCATCAACCCGCCGGTGCTGGTGACCCAGATCGAGATCGAAAAGGGCGAGTGGCTCTATCTGGCGGCCCTGCTGCCCGCCCCCTACATGACCTTGGATGACACCGTCATGCCGAGCAATCAGGTGCGCTTCATCGCCCTGATGACAGTGTTCCTCTGCTTCTTCACCTTTATGCTGGTGCGCTGGCAGACCCGGCCGCTGCGCCGGCTGGCCAAGGCGGCGGTCAACCTCGGTAAGGATATCGACCAGCCTTCGCTCAAGGAGGAGGGCGCCTCCGAGATCGTCGCGGCGACCCGCGCCTTCAACATCATGCAGCACCGCATCCGCCGCTATATCGATGATCGGGAGCGGCTGTTCAGCTCGATTTCTCACGACCTCAAGACCCCCATCACCCGGCTGCGGCTGCGGGTCGAACTGCTCGACGACGAGGTACAGATCGCCAAGTTCAACAAGGATCTCGACGAACTGGAGCTGATGGTGAAAGGGGCGCTGCAGACGGTCAAAGAGACCGACATCCACGAGAACATCGAGGAGATCGACATCAACGCCCTGCTGGAGCAGATGGCCGAGTCGCTCAACCTCCACGACGAACGTCTCACCATCGAAGGGCACTGCAAGTGGCCCTACCGTGGCAAGCTGCTGGCTCTCAAGCGCTGTATCGGCAATCTGGTGGACAACGGCATCAAATATGGCCAGCGGGTGCGCATCATCATCATGGATGACGAGGAGATGCTGATCCTCTTTATCATGGATGAGGGCCCCGGCCTGCCGGATGACCAGTTCGAGCGCATCTTCGAGCCCTATTACCGACTCAGCACGGATCAGGCCGGCACCGGCCTCGGGCTCGGCATCGCCCGTAACATCGCCCACGCCCACGGCGGCGATCTGGTGCTGGAAAATCGTCCGCAAGGTGGTCTGCAGGCCACCCTCTCACTGCCAAGGTAGTCTTCTCATGAAGTGGTTCCCTCTCCCCCTGCTCGCCCTGCTCTCCGGTTCTGTCTGTGCCTCCCAGGTGGAGGTGCTGCACTGGTGGACCTCCGGCGGCGAAGCGCAGGCGGTCGAAGTGCTCAAATCGGAGTGGATCGCCAAGGGCAACCAGTGGAATGACTTCGCGGTACAGGGCGGTGGTGGCAAGAGCGCCATGACGGTGCTGAAAAGCCGGGCGCTGGCAGCCAACCCGCCGGAGGCGGCCCATCTCAAGGGGTATGAGCTCAAGGAGTGGGCCGGGCTCGGTTTTTTGCGCGACCTCACCCCCATGGCGGAGCACCTCGGCTGGTACAGCCAGATGCCGCCTATGGTGCGGGCCACCCTCAGCCAGAACGGCGCCCTGATGGCGGTGCCTACCGGTATCCACCGGGTCAACTGGTTATGGCTCAACCGCAAGGTGTTCGAGCAACAGAAACTCACCCCTCCCACCAACTGGGCCCAGTTCGTGACGGTCGCCGACAAGCTTAAAAAACGGGGCATCACTCCGCTCGCCATCGGTAACGAGCCCTGGCAGCTGGCCGTCCTGTTTGAAACGGTGGCGCTCGGTGAAGGGGGCAAGCAGTTCTATCGCAAAGCCTTTGTGGAACAGGACAGCGCCACCCTGACCGGCCCTGACATGGTACGGGTCCTGACCCGCTTCCAGCAGCTGCGCGCCTACGTCCCGCAAAAGTACGCCGGACTGAAATGGCATCAGGCCACCAATCTGCTGGAAAGCGGCGGGGCAGCCATGCAGGTGATGGGTGACTGGGTGAAGGGGGAGCTGCTCGCCGGCAACTACCGGCCGGGCGAAGATATCGAATGCCTGCCAAGCCCCGGCAGCACCGGGCTATTCAGCTACAACCTCGACTCCATCGCCATGTTCAAACAGCGGGATCCGGCCCAGCTGCAGGCGCAGGGGGAACTGGCCCAGCTGCTGATGACGCCGAAGTTTCAGGAGGAGTTCAACCGGGTGAAGGGGTCGATCCCGGCGCTGACCAAACCCAACATGAGCAAGTTTGATCGCTGTGCCATCCGCTCCTATCAGGATTTCCTCCATGCCGAGCAGCAGGACAATCTGCTGCCAAGCATGGCAGAGGGGATGGCCACTCCCACCAATATGCGTCAGGCGATTCTGGATGTGCTGAGCAACTTCTTCAACGACCCCAAAGCCAACCCGCAGCAGACAGCGCTGCATCTGGAGCGGGCGATGCGCTCGACCCGCTGATCCGGTCTACTAGCCAATCGACAGAAATGACAAAGGCGGATTGCTCCGCCTTTGTTGTTGAATCGTCATCAAGTCAGGATTGATCGTTTTCGTCCTCATCCTCGTCATAGTAATCGCTGAGCTCGATCCAGAGCCCCAGCCCGACCATCACCATGGAACCGAACCAGGTACCGGTATTCCCGATCGGGCTGCCCATCACTATCATGGCGAAGGACAAGAACCCCATGCCTGCATAGGCCTGCAATCTGCCGTAGGAGACCTGCATATTCACCTCCTTGTTGAATATGGTTCAATTTTTATATTACTCGTCCGGCAGGCGCTGGATAGTCCGCAATAACATTTTGGTTACATATGCTGTTAGACAGGCCAATGGTTTGCTTATTTTTTAGCCCTGAGTATCATTGGCAGCCGAATAGGTTGAAGGTTGATGATAGATGAGTGATTTATTCTGCGATGCAACTCACGAGTTGGACGCAATCGGGCTTCGCTGCCCGGAGCCTGTGATGATGGTGCGTAAAAAAGTACGGCTGATGGCTGACGGGGAGACCCTGCTGGTCAGTGCCGACGATCCCTCAACCACCCGCGACATCCCCAGTTTCTGCCGCTTTATGGATCACACTCTGGTCGCCAGCGAGACAGAGCAGGCCCCCTACCGTTATCTGATCCGCAAGGGTCAATAATTCCCCGTCTCCGGAGCACGCCATGACAACCATTACCCGAATCGGCACCACCCAGCGTTGGTCTGACGTCGTCATTCACAACGGCACCCTCTATGTGGTGGAAGTCCCCGTCAGCGAAGAGGCCGACATCCACCAGCAGACCCGTGAAGTGCTGACCAGCCTGCAACGCCTGCTGGAAGCCAACGGCTCCGGCGTCGACAAGATCCTGATGGCCAACATCTATCTGAAAGACATTGGCGATATCGCCGCTTTCAACGAGCAGTGGGATGCCTGGATCCCTGCCGGCACCGCACCGGTACGCGCCTGTGTACAAGCCCGTCTGGCCCACGAAGGCTACAAGGTGGAAGTGCAGCTGACTGCGGCTGTCTAAGAGGCGGTTTCCCCCTCATCCACCAGCCCTGCCACCGCAAGGGGAGCAGGGTGCAAATAACATGATGCTGTTACTCGCAACGGCACCAATAGAAAGGCCCCCCCATCACTGGCGGGGCCTTTTCGTTACCGAAACCCGAGCGACTTAGGCAGTCGGGGTCAGGGTAATGGTGACACGGCGGTTCTGGGCTTTGCCGGCTGCGGTGCTGTTGGTGGCAATCGGCTGATCCGGGCCAACGCCGGTAGTGGAGATACGGCTGCCAGCAACACCCTGACCGATCAGTTGAGCGGCAACGGCGTCGGCGCGCTCGCGGGAGAGCTTCATGTTCAGATCGCGGGAACCAGTGCTGTCGGTGTGACCGACTACGTTCAGGCGAGTCTTGTCGAACTCGGCAACCACCATGGCCACGCCGGACAGGGTGTTGGCACCGGCCGCTTTCAGCTGGGAGCTGGAGCTGTCGAAGGTGACGTTGTTCGGCATGTTGAGGATCAGATCGTTGCCATTGCGGGTAACGCTGACGCCAGTGCCCTGCAGCTTCTCGCGCAGCTTGGCCTCCTGCACATCCATGTAGTAACCGATACCGCCACCCAGCGCGGCACCGGCGGCCACGCCAGTCAGGATACCCTTCTTGCGGTCACCCTTGCTGGAGGAGAGCGCGCCTACTGCGGCACCGGCAGCGGCACCGGCCAGCGCGCCCCAGGCGCCCTTGGAGGTCTGGGATTCGCCAGTGTAGGGGTTGGTGGTACAGCCACTCAGAGCAACGGCGAGTGCAACAGCGGGAACCAGAGTCTTGAAATGCATGAAAAAACCTCAAAGAAACAACTCGATAAACTGAAGGGCGGCATTCTACCCCAGAGGTGTGCCAAGGTGTGACGTCAGCAGAAAGAGAGTGACACCGGGCAGAAAAGGGCAGTATCGGTCATTGAACTTGCTCTTCCCTGAACCAGAGGGGAAAACCTGATGAAGAGAATGGATCTGCGATTAAAGGCAGTCCGTTGGGTGGCTCCATTGACTACTATTGAAGGTACTGTCAATAGGGCATCCGAGGGTTCCATGTCTTCACTGCTTCGCAATATATCGATCCGGCGCCTGCTGCTGGGGGCAAGCCTCATCATCTTGCTGACCATGGTACTGAGCAACATCTGGCGCAGCACATTGACCAACCAGCTCGGACTGCTACCGGGCGAAGTGATCAAGATCACCAACGCCCAGATAGCGCTGCAGGAGCTGCGTTACCACACTACCCAGGTACAACAATTCCTCACCGATGCCGCCGTATCGGGGGAGCAGGACTCCATCGGCGAGGCGGAGCAGCATGCTCAGGCGGCTCGTCAGCTACTCGACACCCTGCCCCGGTTGCAGAGTGCCCTCACCCCCCTACTGACCCGTCAGCTGGATGTGGGCAAGCGGATGGTCGATGCCTATCTCAAAGAGGGACGTGAGGCGGGCAACCGCCTGATGAAAGAGCCGGATCAGGGCTTCGATGCGCTGACCGATAGCATATCCAGCGCTGTCGAACAGGCGCTCGAACAGCAGCGGCAACAACTGCAGCAGCAGGAGCTTGTCATTGAAAATCAGAACCAGACCCTGCAGAGCCAGGATATGATCCTGCTGGTCGTCAGCCTGGCCGTTATCATGCTGATGCTGCTGCTGATCCACTTCAAAACCGTCAAACCGTTACAACAACTGATGGCCCAGCTGGTCGAGCTGGCCAATCACAGCCACAACCTCACCTTCCGGCTGCGCATTCAGGGGCAGGACGAATTCGCCTATCTGGCCAAGGTGTTCAACCGCTTCCTCGACAATATCGACAGCCTGATCGGCTCGGTGCAGCAGGTTTCCCACAAGACTCATGACAAGATGGCTCTGCTGATGAACCACTCCGGCAGCACCTTCAACAGCATGCAGCAGGCTCAGCAAAACACCGACATGCTGGCGGCCGCCATCAACGAAATGACCGCCACCGTCCACAACATCGAGCACAACACCGAGCAGGCCAGTCAGGATACCCTGCTCACCCAACAGCAGGCCCACGATGGCCAGCAGCAGGTGAGCCAGACCATCGCCCTGATCCGCCAGGTCGCCGACCATATTGAGCAATCCGCCGGAGAAGTAACCCAGCTGGATCAGGAGAGCACCCAGATCGGCAACATCTTGCAGGTGATCCGCACCATCTCGGAACAGACCAACCTGCTGGCCCTCAACGCCGCCATCGAGGCGGCCCGGGCCGGCGAACAGGGGCGCGGCTTTGCGGTGGTGGCCGACGAGGTGCGCCAGCTGGCCATCCGTACCCAGGCGGCCACCGTCGATATCCAGCAGCGGATCGAAGCGTTGCAGAACAACACCCGCCATGCGGTCAACACCATGCACACCACCCGCAATGTCAGCGAGCAGGCGGTCAATCAGGCGGCCGGCACCGGCGAAACTCTGGGAGCCATCGTCGAGGCGATCACCCGGGTAGCCGACATGAACGGCCAGATCGCCACCGCCGCGGAGCAGCAGGCCAAGGTGACCGAAGAGACCAACCGCAACGTCATGCTGGTCGCCAACATCGCCCGCGAGTGTCTGGACCTTTCGCGCGAGAGCCGCACCCACACCCGGGATCTCAATCAGGCCAATGAGGAGATCCGTCTGGTCAGCGATCAGTTCGAGGTCAACTCAAAAGCGCTCAACGGCAACGAGCAAGATCTGCTGCACTGGAACGAATCCTTTATGGTCAACGTGCCGAGCGTGGACCGCCAGCATCAGGGGTTGTTCGAGGCGATGAACCGCTTCTACCACGCCGTCCGTGACAACAGTTCGCCCCAGCAGCGCAAACAGCGGCTGGACGAGCTGCTCAAGCTGGCGACCCAGCACTTTGCCGATGAAGAGAAGAGCATGGAGCTGGCCTGCTACCCCGACTTGCAACGCCACAAGCAGGAGCATGCCAAGCTGCTGGCCGAGCTGGGCGCCCTGATCCGCCGTGAAGGGGGAGACGAGCAGGAGCGCAATATGGAGATGATCATCTTCCTCAAGAATTGGCTGCTCAACCACATCTTCCGGGTGGACAAGCAGTACAGCGACTGCATGATCAAAGCGGGGGTGAAATAACCCTCCTTCAGCTTGCCAGCAACCGGACAATGCCAGTCAGCCATGACTGGCATTGTTGTTTTCGGGGCCGGTTTGACAGAACTATGTGCGGGGCTGGCGAGCGGCCTGCTGGCATTCGGCGTGGCAGGGGCAGCTGACCAGATGATCGTTCACCATCCCCACCGCCTGCATAAAGGCGTAGCAGATGGTGCTGCCGACGAAGGTAAAACCGCGTTTCTTGAGCGCTTTCGACATAGCATCCGACTCCGGCGAGGTCGCCGGAATGTCGCCGTTACCCTGGCGCTGGTGGACTATGGGGGCACCGCCGACAAAGCCCCACAGATAATCGACAAAGTCGATGCCCTCGGCTTCCAGCGCCAGATAGGCGCGGGCGTTTTTGATGATCGACTGCACCTTGAGCCGGTTTCGGATAATGCCGCTATCCTGCATCAGCCGCTCCACATCCTGCTCGGCGAACTGCACGATACGCTGCGGCTCAAAGTCGGCATAGGCGCGGTAATAGCTCTCGGTGCGCTTGAGGATGGTGATCCACGACAGTCCCGCCTGCTGGCCGTCGAGGCAGAGCTTGGCAAACAGCTCGCGGGCGTCATAGACCGGCCTGCCCCACTGTTTGTCATGGTATTCAATGTATTCCGGGTCTTTGGTCACCCAGGCGCAGCGCAGTTCCATTTCCTCTCCCTCGTTATTTCAGCGGTTTCCCCGACCCTGCCCACTCTACAGGCGGCACTGCTCACATCATATACCGGACAGCCCGCCCGACCAGCCAGAGCGCAGCACCATCCCGCGAATCCGCTGCAATTTCGCCTATTATCCGACCATGCCAGACGGTATACTCCCTCGGTTCACATTCAGCAAATCTTGCTCTGATTTTCATTTCGCGCGAAAAAAATTATGCAAAAATTCGATGTCAAAACCTTTCAGGGCCTGATCCTGCAGCTGCAGGACTATTGGTCCCGCCAGGGCTGTACCATCATTCAGCCGCTGGATATGGAAGTGGGTGCCGGTACTTCCCACCCCATGACCTGTCTGCGAGCCCTGGGCCCGGAGCCCATCGCCTGCGCTTACGTGCAACCGTCCCGCCGTCCGACTGACGGCCGCTACGGTGAAAACCCGAACCGCCTGCAGCACTACTACCAGTTCCAGGTGATCATCAAGCCTTCCCCCGACAACATTCAGGAACTCTATCTGGGCTCCCTGAAAGAGCTGGGCATGGATCCTGAAATCCACGACATCCGCTTCGTGGAAGACAACTGGGAAAACCCGACTCTGGGTGCCTGGGGTCTGGGTTGGGAAGTGTGGCTGAACGGCATGGAAGTGACCCAGTTCACCTACTTCCAGCAAGTTGGCGGCCTCGAGTGCAAACCGGTCACCGGCGAGATCACCTACGGTCTCGAGCGTCTGGCCATGTACATTCAGGGCGTGGACAGCGTCTACGATCTGGTCTGGTCTGACGGCCCGCTGGGCAAGACCACCTACGGCGACGTGTTCCACCAGAACGAAGTGGAGCAATCCACCTACAACTTCGAACACGCCGATGTGGAGTTCCTGTTCCACTGCTTCGAGCAGTACGAGAAGGAAGCCCAGAATCTGCTGGCACTGGAAAAACCGCTGCCGCTGCCTGCCTACGAGCGCATCCTGAAAGCCGCTCACTCCTTCAACCTGCTGGATGCCCGCAAGGCCATCTCGGTCACCGAGCGTCAGCGCTACATCCTGCGCATTCGCACCCTGACCAAGGCCGTGGCAGAGGCATACTACGCCTCCCGCGAAGCGCTGGGCTTCCCTATGTGTCAGCGCAGTGAGAACAAGCAAGGTTAAGGAACGGACATGGCACAACATACATTTCTGGTAGAGATCGGTACTGCTGAGCTGCCGCCCAAAGCCCTGCGCTCCCTGGCCGAAGCCTTTGCCGACAACTTCAAAGCCGAACTGACCAAGGCCGATCTGGCCTTTGGCGACGTTGAGTGGTTTGCTTCACCGCGCCGTCTGGCGCTGAAGGTAAGCGAGCTGGCCGGCGAACAGCCGAGCAAGAGCGTCGAGAAGCGCGGTCCGGCCGTGGCTCAGGCGTTCGATGCCGAAGGCAAGCCGACCAAGGCTGCCGAAGGCTGGGCCCGTGGCAACGGCATCACCGTTGAGCAGGCCGAGCGTCTGGTCACCGACAAGGGCGAGTGGCTGGTTCACACCGCCAAGATTGAAGGTCGTCCGGCCAAAGAATTGCTGGGCGAGCTGGTCGCCTCCGCACTGGCCAAGCTGCCGATCCCGAAAATGATGCGCTGGGGCGACAAGACCATCCAGTTCGTGCGTCCGGTCTTCACCGTGACCCTGCTGCTGGATGGCGAGCTGGTTCCCGCCCACATTCTGGGTATCGACTCTGCCCGTACCCTTCGCGGCCACCGCTTTATGGGCGAGAGCGAATTCACCATCGACAACGCCAGCCAGTACCCGCAGATCCTGCAGGAGCGCGGCATGGTGATTGCCGACTTCATGGCGCGCAAGGCCAAGATCAAGGCTGACGTCGAAGCGGCCGCTGCCGCCTTCGGTGGCGTAGCCGATCTGGACGACGCCCTGCTGGAAGAAGTGACCGCACTGGTCGAGTGGCCGGTGGTGCTGACTGCCAACTTCGAAGAGAAGTTCCTGGCCGTTCCAGCTGAAGCGCTGGTGCACACCATGAAGGGTGACCAGAAGTACTTCCCGGTCTACGACAAGAACGGCAAGCTGCTGCCGAAGTTCATCTTCGTCACCAACATCGAGTCCAAAGACCCGAGCCAGATCATCAGCGGCAACGAGAAGGTGGTTCGCCCCCGTCTCTCTGACGCCGAGTTCTTCTTCAAGACCGACCTCAAGCAGACCCTGGCCTCCCGCCTGCCGCGCCTTGAAACCGTGCTGTTCCAGCAACAGCTGGGCACCGTCAAGGCCAAGGTCGAGCGCATCGAGACCGTCGCCGGCTTTATCGCCGAGCGTATCGGCGCCGACGTGGCTCAGGCCAAGCGTGCCGGTCTGCTCTCCAAGTGTGACCTGATGACCAACATGGTCGGCGAGTTCACCGACACCCAGGGTGTCATGGGGATGCACTACGCCCGTCACGATGGCGAAGACGAAGCAGTGGCCGTGGCCCTCAACGAGCAGTACATGCCGCGCTTTGCCGGTGATGCCCTGCCGTCCGGTCTGGTTGCCTGCGCCGTCGCGCTGGCCGACAAGTTCGACACCCTGGCCGGTATCTTCGGCATCGGCATGCTGCCGAAGGGTGACAAGGACCCGTTCGCCCTGCGTCGCGCCGCCATCGGTGCCCTGCGCATCATGACCGAGAAGCAGCTGGATCTGGATCTGGTTGAACTGGTTGAAGAAGCGGTACGCGTCTACGGCGACAAGCTGACCAACAAAACCGTCGTCACCGACGTGGTCGACTTTATGCTGGGCCGCTTCCGTGCCGCCTATCAGGACGAAGGCATCGGTGCCGACGTGGTGCTGGCCGTACTGGCCCGCCGCCCGACCCGTCCGCTCGACTTCGATCGTCGCGTCAAGGCCGTCAGCCACTTCCGCACGCTGGATGCCGCACTGGCACTGGCTGCCGCCAACAAGCGCGTGAGCAACATTCTGGCCAAGGTTGAAGGCGAGTTGCCGACTGCCGTCAAACCGGAACTGCTGGTCGATGCCGCCGAGAAAGCGCTGGCCACCCAGGTTGCCGAACTGCAAGCCGAACTGGCCCCGCTGTTCGCTGCCGGCGACTATCAGGCTGCCCTCACCCGTCTGGCCGCCCTGCGCGAGCCGGTCGACACCTTCTTCAACGAAGTGATGGTGATGGCCGACGACGAAGCCCTCAAGGCCAACCGTCTGGCGCTGCTGAACAACCTGCGCAACCTGTTCCTGCAAGTCGCGGATATCTCCCTGCTGCAGTGATCTTGGTTGGGTTGAGTGATATTAAAAACGGCGCCGTTAAGGCGCCGTTTTTATTTTGAGAGATAGCTAAGCTATCCCCCCAAAAATGCCAACTGCATTTTAATTATATATTTTCCTTGTGATGATTAATTGCTGCACACCCCCGATTTCGCAAGCTGTACATCTACTTTGGAGATCACGCGCTTACCTTCACTCTCGGGAACAGCCTCAAGCTTGGCTCCACCGACAAAAACACCAATTTTTATAATTTGACGGAAAAAGTAGTTTTTACCTGGCTCAGTAAAAACAGAAATTTTGTTATCTGAAAATTCCGACTCGGTAGAGAGTTCGTGATTTTTACCACCCGCTACCTGCTTATAGAAAAAGGTATGGTTAGCTGACTCACCAAGGCATTCAGAATCGATATAGATGTCTTTCTTCTGCGCCTTCCCCATATAGCTATCTCGGTATACGTAAATACCTGCCATATTACTTTCCGGCGCAGGGAAGGCTTTTAACCGGACACTCTCCTGAGCACTTTCCATTGGAACACTGGCACAGCCAGCCAACAACAAGGTGCCCAATACAGTGGATGCCAGTGCCAGTTTTTTTAACATCATGGGAAATTCTCCGTGCAATATTTAGCCTGAAATTTATATTTTAATAAATAATGAGTTGTCTCTGACAACAATGAATTTAACCATATGAATCCCAGCGTCACCAGAAGACTTTATATTTCAACCTCAAGAACTAAACATGATGTGACAAACATCAAACTTAAATATTGATATATCATGCTTGCCTCATGATAACGGGCAACTCGTGGTGTAAATAAAACATCGATAAATTTCCAACTTGTCGGTTCGATTAGCCTTTAGGCGTAATCGGACGTTCGCGTAAATAGATTCTCCCGCCATAACGGCCAGCCAAATTTCCCCCTCCGACTGGCCGCCTCTGTTGCACGGCAACAACCAAAACCTCTCGTTCGTCCGATGATGCTGCGCTAATCGAACCTGCAGGGCGGTGGCTGGCGCTCTATGCCGGTTGATCAAGATCGGCCATTGCCCTTTGCGAGCCGTGAATGGGCCAATCAGCGGCATCAGGGCACACTGTAAACATGCATAAGTAAAAATTGGGTCATTATCCGAAAACCCATAAATTTTGTTTATACCTACTGCCTTGGCGGAGTTGGCGGCCACCAGCGGCGATAACGGGTGCCTGCGGGGCATCGCCCGATCTCTGGCAAACAAGCGAGGCCATCCGCGCCCGCCCTTGCCGCATATCTTGCAGAAAACGGGGTAACGTTTGGTACCTCAGGAGGAGTCGCAGCGTATTACCGGGAAATTACCGTGCTGGCGGAGCCAAGCTGTTATCATTTGAGTCAGTCCCCAGCGCCGCCACGCCCCGAGAGGAGAGTCATGGATATACCTGCCGCCCCGTCCCCCGCCATCTGCCAGCTGTGTCAGGAGAAAGCAGATCTCGACTTCGACTTCACCATGGCCTTTCAGCCCATCGTCGATTGCAGCAAGCGCACCATTTTCGGCTATGAGGCGCTGGTGCGGGGGCTCAACAACGAGCCGGCGCAGAGCGTGATTGCCCGGGTCAACGATGGCAATCGCTACCGCTTCGATCAGTTGTGCCGGATCAAGGCCATCGCACTGGCCGCCCGGCTCGATATGCGGGGCATGCTGAGCATCAACTTTCTGCCCAACGCGGTCTACCGCCCGGAGCGCTGCATCCGCACCACCCTGCAGGCGGCTCGCGAGCATCTCTTTCCCATCGAGCAGATCATGTTCGAGTTCACCGAGGTGGAGCAGGTGCTGGATAACCGCCATATTCGCGGCATCGTCGATCACTATCAGGCGCTCGGCTTCAAGACGGCGATCGATGATTTTGGCGCCGGTTACTCGGGCCTCAGCCTGCTGGCCGATTTTCGCCCCGATATCGTCAAGCTCGATATGCACCTGCTGCGCGGCATCGACCATGACCCGACCCGGCAAGCCATAGTGCGCCACTCTCTGGCCCTGCTTGCCGAGTTGCAGATCACTCCGCTGGCGGAGGGGGTCGAGACCCGCGAAGAGATGGCCTGCCTGCGGGGGATGGGCGTCAGCCTGATGCAGGGCTATCTGTTTGCCCGCCCCGGCTTTGAAACCCTGCCCGAGGTGGATTTCGCCAGCCTGTAAGCTGTAAGCGGCTATCGCGATTCCTGCTTTGCTATCAGGGGTAAGCGATATGAATCGAGGCGCCATGGGCGCCTCGATTCATTTGGTTGTTGGACAAGCGGCGGGATCAGTGGATCCCGGCGGCGTTGAGCTCGGTGACATACTGCTTGTCGACCCGGAAGATATGGTCGATCAGCCAGCTCTTGAGGAACATGACGATATTGAGGTCGGCATCGGGCCCGCCGCGGGCAAAGCTGCCGAGGTGGCGCTCCAGATCCTGCAGCAACTTGACGTGAACCCCCTTGTGGGGAGTGAGCTGGCTGTAACCGGCCCGCTCCATCAGCTTCTCTTCGTCCAGCAAGTGTTGTTTGGCCAGCCCCACCAGCCGATCGAGCCGCTGTTTTACCTGATCGCTGCCGCTGCCATCCTGAATGGAGCGGTAGAGCTGGTTCATGGCATCGAACAGGCCGATATGCTGGCGATCTATCTCAGCCACCTGCACGCTGAAGGCCTCGCTCCAGTGGACGATATCCTCGTTATTGGCGTGCTCGGTGCTATGGCTCACTTCAAACTGGTTGCCGAGCAGGCGGATCTCTTCGCTGCCAAACCCCACCTCCCTGGCACTGCGGGCACTTTGCAGGGTAAGCGCCAACGTCTGGTGGGCGATGTCGGCCACCTGTACCACGCTGCGGTTGGTCTCTTCAGCCACCTGTGACTGCTGCTCGGCGGCAGTGGCAATCTGGGTGTTGAGCCCGGTGATGCGCTCGACCGCCGAGACGATGGCATGCAGGGTCTGCCCCGCTTCGCCCGCCTGCACCACCGCCTGTTCGCTCTGACGGGTGGTCTCGTGCATGGTGCTGACCGCTTCACTGGTGCGCCGCTGCAGCTGCTCAATCTTCTGCTGGATCTCGACGGTGGCGTTCTGGGTACGGCTCGCCAGAGTGCGCACCTCATCGGCCACCACCGCAAAGCCGCGCCCCTGTTCGCCAGCGCGGGCCGCTTCGATGGCGGCGTTGAGGGCCAGCAGGTTGGTCTGCTCGGAGATGGCGCGGATGGCGTTGACGATCTCGCCGATCTGGTTGCTCTCCTGCTCCAGCCGGTTGATGGTGCCAGCCGCCTGCTCCATGCCGCTGGCGACCTTGTGGATCATCTCCATCGCCTCTTCGACCCGACCCTGCCCGGTAAGCGCCTCGCGCTGGGTCTGCTCGGTCTCCAGCCGCGCCTCTTCGGTGTTGCGGGCGATCTCCTGCACCGTGCTGGCCATCTCGTTGATGGCAGTGGCCAGCATGTCGGTATTGGTCTGCACCTGAACCATCCCCTGTCGGGTGAGATCAGTCTGCTCTTTCAGGCCACCAATCTTGCGGTTGTTCTGCTCCGCCACCCCTTGCACGGTGGCGATGATGTGGTCCACATCGCCGATAAAGTGGTTGAACGTGAGCGCCAGCTTGGCAAATTCATCCCGCCCGATCACCGGCAGGCGAAAGGTGAGGTTCTTGCTGCCATGAGCCAGGTTCTCGAGGTTGCGATCGAGCAGCTTGAGCGGCACCAGTACCTTGAGCAGCAGAACGCCCAGAATGGCGAGCACCAGCAGGCAGGTGAGCAGACGCAGCGCCACCATCTGGGTTTCGAAACTCTCTTGCAGCGCGAGGTTGGATTCGCGATTGTCGGTCAGCTCCAGCCCATGGCGCTGCAACGCCCCGCCAACCTGTTCGGCGATGGCAGCGGAGATCACGTCAAACCCACTCCCCTCTGCTTTCATCACCCGGTTACCCGCCTCGGCACCCTGCTGCTGATAGGCAGTGACCATCTGCTGCCCCACCGCCATCTGCTGTTGTAGCAGTTGCTGCAGATCAAGCTTGTCCTCCGTCAGTGAAGGCAACAGTGCCTGCGCAGCGTCAGAGTGGCTGCGTGCCTCGGCCATCGAGCCGGCATCGCCGGTCAGGGAGGCATCGGTCAGAAATTGCTGGATCTGGGTGGTGTGGTAGCGCAGCTCCTGCAGCAGGTTCTGGGTGCTATTGAGGTGGGCGGTCTCTTCATCCATGGCGGCCATCTGTCGGCTCAAGCGCTGATCCAGCGCGCTGGTTGCAAACAGGGTGAGCACTATCAGGGCAACGCACCAAAGGGTGAAGGTTCGCAGGGAGTAGAGGGCAAGCCAGCGATACAGCATACAACGTCCTCGTCAGATTGAGTCCATGTCCATGTTCAGTGTCAGTGTTGAGTTTAGAGGGTTAATTTCCCATTTTTCCTCTTCACATCATCTTAGCGGCCAAATGCCCTCTTTGCGGATCGGCCTGTATCAGGAGCACGGCCCTGATCACATATCCGTTTGCCTCCATGGGATAACTGGCCGCATAAAGATCGCGCCCCGTTGACCATAAACGACCACACTTGGTGATGTTACCGGGTCATGACGCAGCATCTGGTAAGCTACCGGCGTAAAACCGCAGGCTTTGTTGATTAAAAAGTTAATAAACAGGGAGTTGAGAGATGAAGAGATCCATAATGGCCGTCTTGCTGACTCTGGCCATGGCAACCAGTGCTCAGGCGGCCGACAAGGTGACGACCGTGCCGGTGCAGTTCGCCAAGGGAGCCCACAGTGCCCAGATCAAGGGCACCTTCGCAGGCTATGACACCATCAACTACACGCTGGTCGCCAAAGCGGGTCAGACCATGACGGTCGGCATCTCCGGCAGCAGCAATGCCAACTTCAACGTCTTTGCCCCCGGCGCGGTGCCCGGTCAGGCCGAAGCGCTCAGCTCGGGCGCAGTCGGCGAGCAGTGGCAGGGCAAGCTGCCTGCCTCCGGCAAGTATCTGATCCAGGTCTATCAGATGCGCGCCTCCGCCCGCCGTGGCGAGCAGGTGCCCCATACCCTGTCAGTCTCCATCCAGTAATTCTTTCCGGCTCAGCCATGACCGAGTAACCACGCAATGAAAAAGGGCTGACATCGCTGTCAGCCCTTTTCTATCTGCGCCGTCGCTAGCGCTCCGCCTTGGTCATCTCCAGCAACAACTGATCGATATAACCCACCACCTGTTCGGAGTTATGTTCGATCTCGCGGTAAAGCGCCTCCGCCTCCGCGTGCTTGTGCTGGTTTTTCAGCTCGATAACCTGCTGGATCACCTGATGCAATCTGGCGTGAGGCGTGGCGATCGCCTTGAAGGCTGGCTGATTGCAACAACATGCCGCCCCTTCACTGAAATACCAGCGACCAAGACGGCACTCCTTGTCACTCACCGCCTCGCTGCGTGACAACCCCTCCTGCCCATCCAGATAGGCCCGCACCCGGGTCTTCCAGCCCATGTGGGCGGCACGGGCCCGACTCAATACCATCCGCACGTTGGAGCCATCCTGGAACTGACCGGCCAGATCCCCCAGTTTGTCCACCAGCGTCGCCACGTGAGTAGCAATCTGGGCAGTATCCCGCGCCACCAGCGTGGTCGCCTGCGAGATCTCGTGCACGCTGACGATATTGCGGGTGATTTCGTCGCTCACCGAGGATTGCTCCTCCGAGGCGGCGGCGATCTGGGTGTTCATGTCGCGAATGCTATTTACCGCTCCCTTGATATTGCCGAGCGCATCGCCCGCCCGGTTGGCTCGCTCTACCGTCTCGCCCGCCCGCTGTACGCTGTGCTCTATCATTCCCACGGTCGCACCGACCGCCCTTTGCAGCTGATCGATGGTGCTGTTGATTTCGGCGGTGGAGTGCTGGGTGCGCCCTGCCAGCGAGCGAACCTCGTCCGCCACCACGGCAAAACCGCGTCCCTGCTCACCGGCCCGTGCCGCCTCGATGGCGGCATTGAGCGCCAGCAGGTTGGTCTGCTCGGCAATGGACTGGATCACCGCCAGCACCGAGCCGATCTGCTCGCTCGCCCGCGCGACCTCCTTGACGGTCTGGCCAGCGCTGGCTATCTCGTCGGCAAGCTGCTCAATCATGGTGACGCTCTCTTGCACCACCGCATCACCGGTGATCGCCTGATTGTCCGCCTCGTTGGCCGCTTCGGCAGCCTGCGCCGTGTTGTTGGCCACTTCATGCACCGTGCTGGTCATCTCGGTCATGGCGGTGGCGAGCTGAGTGGTCTGCTCCTGCTGGCGCGTCATGCTGCCGAGGTTGCCAGCCGCGCTGCGCGACAGCCGCTCGCTCTCGCCAGCCAGCTCGCCGAGGGTGGCAGTCAGCTGGCTGATGGTGTCGCGGATCTTGCCGACAAAAGCATTGAACGCCGCGCCGAGGCGGCGGGTCTCCTCCGGCCCGGCAACCGGCAGCTTGCTACCCAGATCGCCGGAACCGTTGGCCAACGCCTCCAGCGCCCTGACACTCTCCTGCAGCGGACGGTTGAGACGGCCCAGCAGCCACACCAGCGCCAGCGCAATCAGGACGGTGCCGAGCAGGGCGATCATCACCATCTGCCAGCTCTGGCGCGCCAATGCAGCGGCGACCACGCTGTGATCCCGCGCCAGCTCAATGATGCCAACCGCCTTGCCGGAGAAGTCGAGCAGCGGCGCCGTCATCACCAGAAAATCGCTCCCCTGCTGTTTGATGGTGGTGAAACGGCTCTCGCCCGCCAACACTCCCTGATACCAGTCCGCCGACTCGCCGAGCATGGATGTGCCGGTCAGCATTACCGGCTTGCCCTGATCAAACAGATAGATGGCGAGCCGACTCCCCTGACCCAGCAGATCGGCAAAGAGCGAATCATCGAGGGCACGGCCAAACTCCACCGAGCCGACCGGCTGACCGTTGAAAGTAACCGGCACCACACCACGGATCCCGGTGCCGCCCTGACCGGTCTCCAGCCCGCCCACCGGTTGATGGTTGCGGTTTACCTCGACGACTGCCAACCGGGTAGTCGAGAGGTCGTCGCCATGGTTGGCAGGCTTGTGCACCCGATAAAGGGAAGTGGCCGGGGGAATGTGAAAGTGGAACTGCTGGATCCCCTGCGCCTTCAGGGCTGGCCAAACCGGGTCGAACAGTCTGGCGAGGGTCTGCCAGTCCTGGTCTGCCACCGCCTTGGCGGCGTCGGGCCGCTGCGCAATCAGGGTTGCCGCCAGCATGGTTTCATGGCTGGCATTGCGGATCACCGATTCGATATTTTGCAGCTCGGTTTGCAGTGCGCCCTGTTCGGCCGTCAGTGCTCGCTGGCGATTTTCAAACAGGTTGAAGGTGAGCAGCACCACGGCCAACAATACGATTCCACTGATCGCCAGCAGCGTGATCTGGTGGCCCAATTTGCGAGGGGGGAACATAAGACACCATCCTTGACAGTCATACCCAACTTACAGGATGGAGCGGTTAAGGAGGGAGTCCATCAGAACTTAACCCTTTGTTGATAGTGATCAAACCATCAACAAAGAAACTGCGAGCCGGGTCAAACTGTTGCAAAAAACAGCTGAGACCCCGCGTCCCTGCTCCCGTTCAGCCCAAACAGGCCATAAACAAAAACCCCCTCGCGATGGAGGGGGTTTCTCGTTGCAAACAGGGTTAGATCAACGCAGTGGCTTGACCGAGCGGCGGACGATCAGCTCCGGCTGTACCGTCATCGACTCCACTTCCAGCTCCTTGTTGCGGATCCGGCTGACCAGATGCTTCACCGCCAGCTGGCCCAGTTCGGCCTTCGGATGGCGGATGGTGGTCAGCGGCGGGCTGGAGAAGCGCGCCATCTCCACATCGTCGTAACCGATGATGGAGATATCGTCCGGCACCTTGATCCCGGCTTCCCAGGCAGCGCAGATGGCGCCGATCGCCATGGGATCGTCGAAGGCAAACACCGCGGTCGGGCGAGGCTGCAGGGTCAGGATGCGCTGCATGGCATCGAAACCGCTCTGGCTCTCGTAATCCCCTTCAAAGATCTGCTCCTCTTTCAGGGTCAGACCATGTTCGCCCAGCGCATCGCGCACCCCGTCCAGTCGCTGCTGGGTGGTCGGCTTGGAGAGCTGACCTGTGATGCAGACGATGTCGCGGTGGCCCTGCTCCATCAGATAGCGCATGGCCATGCGCGCACCGGTGCGGGCGTTGTCATTGATAACGTTGGCGAAATCGCACTCGGTGCCCCAATCCAGCACCACCTGCGGCACGTTCTTGTGGATGCGCAGCATGTCGCGCAGCTGAGCGTCGATATCGGTACCAAGCACCAGCAGGCCGTCCACCCGCTTCTCCATCAGCATGCGCAGATAGTGCTGCTGACGGGGCGGCTGGTTTTCGGTGTTGCAGAGGATCAGGCTGTAGCCCTGCTCGAAGCAGTAGGCTTCCACCCCTTGCACCACTTCCGCAAAGAAGGGGTTCACGCTGGTGGTGACCAGCATGCCGATGGTTTTGGTCGAATTTATTTTAAGACTGCGCGCTACCGAGTTGGGCGCGTAGTTGAGTTCTGCCACCGCCTCAATCACTTTCTGGGTCGCGTCTTCGCTGACCCGGCGAGTGTGGTTGAGCACATGTGAGACGGTGGAGATGGATACGCCTGCACGGGAGGCGACATCCTTGATTGTTGCCATCTCTGTCTCCTGACTTTCAAAGGCGGAACATTAGCAGATTTCCCGAATAAAGGCTTGGTTTTAACGAGCTCTGCCACGGAATTGTCAATGCTGGCTAATTTAGGCGCTCATTTTTGTTTGCGCAAACGGATTGTGGTCAAAATGGGAGCAGCATCAGGGTAAAATATCGTCAGATTAATCCTCTGGCGTTTATCCAGACCGCCTCTGGTTATCGAGATGTTAACATCAACTTTCGAAATTAAACTCTAAATTGAGTTTTAAAACAGGTCATTTGTTTCGAAATACCCGCTCACGACCCCCTCTGGTTAGTATCTTTAACATCTTGTTATTGCCCCGTGAGGAATGATAGAACCTTATCTACTGCCGGACATGCAGGATCTGGATCCGGAAAGGCACACGGGAATGAAACAATCCACTGATTAAAGGATGAATCAATGAATAATTTTGGAAGAATGGCAGTAAAGGCAGCGGTTTCTTTGGCTCTGTTTGGATCAGTTTCCATGGCCCATGCCGCCGATACCATCAAGATCGGCATCGCCGGTCCGGTCACCGGCCCGGTCGCCCAGTACGGTGACATGCAGTTCACCGGCGGCAAGATGGCGGTCGAGCAGATCAACAAGGCAGGCGGCATCAAGGGCAAGCAGATCGAAGCGATCGTCTATGACGATGCCTGCGATCCCAAGCAGGCCGTCGCGGTCGCCAACAAGGTAGTGAACGACGGCGTCAAATTCGTGGTCGGCCACCTCTGCTCCGACAACACCCTGCCCGCCTCCGACATCTATGAAGACGAGGGGATCCTGATGATCACCCCCGCCTCTACCAACCCCAAGATCACCGAGCGCGGCTACCAGCTGACCCTGCGTACCATCGGTCTGGATAGCGATCAGGGCCCGACTGCTGCCAAATACATCATCGAGCAGGTCAAACCCAAGCGCGTCGCCGTTATCCACGACAAGAAGCAGTATGGTGAAGGCATCGCTTCCAGCGTGAAAGCTGCGCTGGACAAGGCTGGCGTCAAGGTGGTGGCGTTTGAAGGCATCACTGCCGGCGACAAGGACTTCTCCGCCCTGATCGCCAAGCTGCAGAAAGAGAACGTCGATTTCGTCTACTACGGCGGCTATCACCCGGAGCTGGGTCTGATCCTGCGTCAGGCTGGCGAGAAGGGTCTGAAGGCCAAGTTCATGGGCCCGGAAGGGGTAGGCAACAAGGACATCTCCGCCATCGGTGGCCCGGCTTCCGAAGGTCTGCTGGTAACCCTGCCGAACAAGTATGATCTGGTGCCGGCCAACGCCCCGCTGGTTGCGGCATTCAAGGCCAAGGGTCAGGACTCCTCCGGCCCGTTCGTCTGGACTACCTATGCCGCGGTGCAAACCCTGGCGGCCGGTATCGCCAAGGCGGGTGACGAGGATCCGGCTGCCGTTGCTGCCGCCATCAAGGCTGCGCCGGTCGATACCGTGATGGGCCAGCTCAACTGGGCACCGAACGGCGACCTGAAAGGCTTCGAATTCGGTGTGTTCCAGTGGCACGCTGACGGTACCTCTACCCAACTCAAATAATCTGCCGATCGGGGGCGAGCCGACTCGCCCCCTCCTCTCTTTGCGGGCAAGTACAGGGAACGCAGTATGTCCGAACACCTCCTTTATCTCGTTCAGCAGTTGCTGAACGGGTTAACCATAGGCAGCACCTATGCGTTGATCGCCATCGGCTACACCATGGTCTATGGCATCATCGGCATGATCAACTTCGCCCACGGCGAGGTTTACATGATCGGCTCCTATGTCGCTTTCATGGTGATGGCGGGGCTCATGATGATGGGCATCGACAGCACCGTTTTGCTGCTGGGCGGCGCCTTTCTGGTCAGCATCGTCATCACCGGCACCTATGGCTGGACCATAGAGCGGGTCGCCTACCGGCCGCTGCGCGGTGGCAACCGGCTGATCCCCCTCATCTCCGCCATCGGCATGTCGATCTTCCTGCAGAACATGATGCGAATGGCGCAGGGCTCGCGGGATATCGCCATGCCCAGCCTCATCTCCGGCGGCTGGACTCTGGGCGAGGCTGACGGCTTTCAGGCCAGCCTCTCCTATATGCAGCTCATCATCTTCGTCATCACTTTCGTCACCATGCTGGCGCTGACCCAGTTCATCGGCCGCTCCCGCATGGGCCGCGCCTGCCGCGCCTGCTCGGAAGATATCAAGATGGCCAACCTGTTAGGGATAGACACCCACGTGGTCATCTCCATCACCTTCGTGCTGGGGGCCGCGCTGGCCGCCGTTGCCGGGGTGCTGCTCGGCATGTACTACGGCGTCATCAACCCCTATCTCGGCTTTATGGCCGGGCTGAAAGCCTTCACTGCCGCGGTATTGGGCGGCATCGGCAGCATTCCCGGCGCCGTGCTGGGCGGTCTGCTGCTCGGCGTGGTGGAAGCGCTCACTGCCGGCTACCTCAGCACCGAATACAAGGATGTGATGGCGTTCGCCCTGCTCATCTTTGTGCTGCTCTTTATGCCGACCGGCATTCTGGGCCGCCCGGAAGTGGAGAAAGTATGATGAAACGCCAATTCATCCATGCCTGCATCGCCAGCCTAGTGCTGCTGGTGCTCTCCTTCTGGCTGCTCGGCTTCAAGCTGGAGACCGATGGCTCCCGTCTGCTGGTAGTGAGTCGCCTCGATGTGTCGCTGGCCTGGTTGCTGGGGGGTGCCACCCTCGTATTCTGGTTCCAGCTGCTGCGCGGCCAGATTGCCAAGCTGTTTCAGGCCTCCATCAGCGGCTTCTCGGTCGGCTTCGGCAAGCTGGTGCTGCCGAGTCAGGAAGAAGCGCCACGCCTCTACAACACCACAGCCATTCTGGTACTGTTGTTTGCGGTGAGCTGGCCCTTTATGGCCTCTCGCGGCGCCATCGATCTGGCCACCCTCACCCTGATTTACATCATGCTGGGGCTGGGTCTGAACGTGGTAGTCGGCCTCGCCGGTCTGCTCGATCTCGGCTATGTCGGCTTCTATGCGGTCGGCGCCTACAGCTACGCCCTGCTCAACAACTACTTCGGGCTGAGTTTCTGGGAGTGTCTGCCCATTGCCGGTGGGCTGGCGGCCCTGTTCGGCTTCCTGCTCGGCTTCCCGGTGCTGCGGCTGCGGGGGGACTATCTGGCCATCGTCACCCTCGGCTTTGGCGAGATCATCCGGATTCTGCTCAACAACATGACCAGCCTGACCGGCGGCCCCAACGGTATCTCCGGCATTCCCAAACCGACCCTGGGCGGTCTGGAATTCAACCGCACCGTCAAGGATGGCGGCTTCGAGACCTTCCACGAGTTTTTCGGCATCGCCTACAACGCCAACCACAAGGTGATCTTCCTCTACCTGATGGCGCTGGTGCTGGTGATCGCCACCCTGTTCGTCATCAACCGCCTGCTGCGCATGCCGCTGGGCCGCGCTTGGGAAGCGCTGCGAGAAGACGAGATCGCCTGCAAATCGCTGGGGCTCAACCCCACCATCATCAAGCTGACCGCCTTCACCATAGGCGCCACCTTTGCCGGTTTTGCGGGGAGTTTCTTTGCCTCCCGGCAGGGCTTTATCAGCCCGGAATCCTTCGTCTTTATCGAGTCGGCCATCGTACTCGCCATCGTGGTGCTGGGCGGCATGGGCTCGCAAATCGGGGTAGTGCTGGCGGCCATCGTGATGACCGTGCTGCCCGAGCTGGCCCGCGAGTTCAACGAGTACCGCATGCTGATGTTCGGCCTCTTGATGGTGTTCATGATGATCTGGCGGCCACAGGGATTGCTGCCGATGACCCGTCCGCATCTGGAGTTGAAGAAATGAGTACTCATCAGAAGTTAATGGAAGTCTCTGATCTGTCGATGCGCTTCGGAGGGTTGCTGGCAGTCAACGGGGTCAAGTTGGATATAGACAAGGGTGAGGTGATCTCTATCATCGGCCCCAACGGCGCAGGCAAGACCACCATTTTCAACTGCCTGACCGGCTTCTACCGCCCGAGCGGCGGCACCATCCGCTATAAGGGTGAGGAGATCCAGGGGCTGCCCGGTCACCTCATCGCCCGCAAGGGGATAGTGCGTACCTTCCAGCACGTGCGGCTGTTCAAGGAGATGACGGCGGTGGAGAACCTGCTGGTGGCCCAGCACAGGCACCTCAACACCGGCTTTCTGGCCGGGTTGTTCAAGACCCCTTCGTTCCGCCGTGCCGAAGAGGAGGGGCTGGAGCAGGCCGCCTTCTGGCTGGATAAGGTGGGGCTCAAGGATCTCTCCAACCGCGCCGCCGGCAACCTGGCCTACGGTCAGCAGCGCCGGCTCGAGATCGCCCGCTGCATGGCGACCCGCCCCGAGCTGCTGATGCTGGATGAACCGGCTGCCGGTCTCAACCCGAAGGAGACCGACGAGCTGGATGAGCTCATTATGAGCCTGCGGGATGAATTCGGGGTCTCGGTGCTGCTGATCGAACACGATATGAAGCTGGTGATGGGTATCTCCAACCGCATCTTCGTGGTCAGTCAGGGCACCCCGCTGGCCCACGGCAAGCCGGACGAAATCCGCAACAATCCGGCAGTGATCAAGGCCTATCTGGGCGAGTCGTAAGGAACACAAGATGTTAGAACTTCGCAACGTATCGACCCACTACGGCAAAATTCAGGCACTGCACGACGTCAGCGTCGAGGTGAAAGAGGGGGAAATCGTCACCCTGATCGGTGCCAATGGCGCCGGCAAGACCACCCTGCTGATGACCCTCTGCGGCGAGCCCAAGCCCAGCAGCGGCTCCATCTGGTTCGAGGGGGAGCAGATCAGCGACCTCTCCACCGCCCGCATCATGCGCAAGGATATTGCCGTGGTGCCGGAGGGGCGCCGCATCTTTGCCCGTCTGACGGTGGAGGAGAACCTGCTGATGGGCGCCTTCTTCGTCGACAAGGCCGAGCAGCATGGCCTGCTGGATCAGGTGTTTACCCTGTTCCCGCGCCTGCATGAGCGACTGGAGCAGCGCGCCGGCACCATGTCCGGCGGCGAGCAGCAGATGCTGGCCATCGGCCGTGCCCTGATGAGCAAGCCGCGCCTGCTGCTGCTGGACGAGCCTTCGCTGGGTCTGGCCCCTATCGTCATCCAGCAGATCTTCGACACCATAGAGCAGCTGCGCCAGAAGGGGATGACCATCTTTCTGGTGGAACAGAACGCCAATCAGGCGCTCAAGCTGGCCGACCGCGGCTATGTGCTGGAGAACGGCCGCGTGGTGCTGCAGGATACGGGAGCGGCACTGCTCGCCAACCCGGCGGTGCGACAGGCTTATCTCGGCGGTTAACCCACTGACCCGCATGCCATATCGACAAGGGAGCCACAGGCTCCCTTATCTTTTGTGGGGTTAGTTTGTGCCCAAGCTTGCGGTACACTGACCGGCAATCAACCTATTCTCAGGACATCCAGATGGACCAGTTTGCCCATATCAATGCCCATGATGCCCACCAGAAACTGAGTGCAGGCGAAGCCCGCCTGGTGGACATTCGCGACCCGCAATCCTTCGCGGCAGCCCACGCGGTCGGCGCCTTCCACCTTACCAACGGCACTCTGGTGCGCTTCATGAACGAGGTGGAGTTCGACACCCCGGTCATCGTGATGTGCTACCACGGCAACAGCAGTCAGGGAGCGGCCCAGTACCTGCTGCAACAGGGGTACGACGAAGTTTACAGTCTGGATGGCGGCTTCGAGGCGTGGCGCCGCGAGTTTCCCATCGAGGCAGGCGAAGCATGATCCAGCTGCTGGTGCTCGACAACGCCCGCATGGCGCAGGCGCTGGTGGACTATCTGGCGACGCTGGGCATCTCCTGCGAGCTGACCCAGTCCGAGCTGGGGGTCACCATCTGGCTGGCTGACGAGCAGCGCCTCGCCCAGGCCCAGCTGGAGGTGAAACGCTTCCTCACCGAGCCGAACCACCCTCGCTATATGGAGGCCTCCTGGCAGTCCGGCCGGGCCGATGCCCGCATCGACTACAGCAAGGGGATGACGGATCCCGTCACTGATTTCCTCCATCAGGCGGGGCCACTGACCTTGGTGGTCATCATCGCCTGTCTCGCCGTCTACGGGATCGATGCCATCGGCCTGCCCATCTACGACGAACTGGCTTTCCACCCGACCCTGGCCCAGTTCACCGACTGGCAGGCATGGCGCTACTTTACCCCGGCCTTCATCCACTTTTCGGTGCTCCATCTGGTGTTCAACTTGCTGTGGTGGTGGTATCTCGGTGGTCAGATCGAGCAGCGTCTTGGCAGCGGCAAGCTGCTGATCCTGCTGCTGGTGGGCGCCGCCCTGCCCAACATCGCCGAGTTCTTCGCCAGCGGCCCGCTGTTTGGCGGCCTCTCCGGCGTGGTCTATGCCCTGCTCGGCTACTGCTGGCTGCGCAGCAAGCTGCAACCGGCCTGTGGCCTGACTCTGCCACCGGCGCTGATGGGCTTTATGCTGTTCTGGATGGTGCTCGGCTTCTTCGACATGCTCGGCACCAGCACCGCCAATATCGCCCACCTGACCGGTCTGCTGGTCGGCCTGCTGCAAGGCTGGCTGGATCGGCATCACCAGCCGAGCTGAATTTTTCAGCTGCTGCAGAAACGAGAACGCCGCCCCGAAGGGCGGCGTTTGTTTATGGTCTGTGCAGTTACTGCTTGAGCAGGGTATTGTCGTTCACCTGCACTGCCGCGCCACCGCTCATAAAGAAGCTGGCAAACTCGGTCTGCATCTCGCTGGTCACCAGCGCGTTGCTGTCATTGCCATCAGGCGCCAGCAGCGAGCTGTGGCCACCGGCCACAAAGCGGGCTGCATGGTGGCTGGCAGGGATCACACCCGGCCCGCCTTGCAACGCCTGCAAACCCAACACCTTGAACAGCGGCTCGGTGCCACCAAGTGGTGCAGAGGCAATGCGGTTCGGGATCACCTGATCCGGCAGATTGAGTGCACCATTGCCAACGATTTCGGTGGCAAACAGCGGGAAGTTGCTCTTGATGCCGCGACCCAGGTTGATCGGGTCGGCAGAATCGAGCACTGTCTGGGCAGCAAAGCTGTAGCTCTGCAACGTGCTCGCCGCGGCCGCCTGAGTGGTCGCATTCAGACTGGGCAGGAACTCGTTGACGAAGCAGGTTGCCTTGACTGTCTTGCAGTTGGGTTCATAGGCCGCAAAGCCCGCTTTCAACTCGGGGCTGCCTGCTGTCAGCACGCTCATCTTGATGGTCGGCCCAAAGCTCGGAGAATCGAGCAGCAGCGGAGCAATACCGCCACCCGGCATCGCCAGACCACCGGTATCGAACTTGAACAGAGCATCAGCCAGGGTACTGCCTGTGGTCTGGTTGGCGACCGCCAGCAGATTGGCCCCGGTAATGGCACCGAGTGAGTGACCGAGGAAGTGAACCTTGATATTGCCGGCACTGCCGATCACGTTGCCGCTGTTGGCCAGGCCCACCGCCAGACGCAGACCCAGCAGGTCGGCCACGCTCTGTTTCAGGTTGTCCCGCGCTACCGTCAGATAACCCAGATTCAGGTAGGGAGTCGGGTTTGCCGAGGTGGTCACGGTCGCCATACTGCCGCTAAGAGCGAAGCCGCGTTCACCATGCAGAGGATGATCGATCACCACTACCGCTACCTTTTTACCAGCCCCCATACCTGCGCCAATTTGGCTCAACGCCAGCGCATAGGCATTCTCCTTGATGGAGGTGACCCCGTGCTGATAGATGATCACATCGGTGATGGTATTAAGAGCATCTTTGGCAAAAATTCGCATCGGCACGGATTGTACTTCGGTCAATGCCGGCAGGGGATTGAAGCGGCCGATATTGTGCTCGCTATCCAGCGGCTTGCCACCGGAGGTGAGGGTCACCCCAATCAGTTTGCTCGCCTCGGTCAGCAGTTCGCTCTGACGGCTCGGGTCAGCGATCAGTGTTGCCAGCAGAGTCGGGTCAACACCGGCACCAACCAGTCCGCCGATTACTTCGCTATCACCGGCCTTCAGGGCGTTGGCTATGGCATAGAGGCTGGGGATGGCACCATGCCAGGACTGGGTCTTGGCCTTGTCCCATGACCCTGCTACTGACGGTGTAGAGAGGAAATAAGGAAGCTTGACGGTTCCGGTATATACCGTTGTCAGATTGGCAATATTTGTGAGCTGTGTGCTGTTGGCAATGGTGGTAGCCAGTAGATTTTTCTGATCCGACGGCAGGAACTGCTCATTAGCCATCTGGGTCAGGAAAGCACCGCTGCCTGTCACTGCCATGGTATAGGTGCTAGGCAGGCTGGTATTGCCCTTGGCATCCTGTTTCCATACCTTGGCGGCATCCAGACCGTTCTGTGCCACCTTGGCTGCAGCCCCTTTCACCGCCAGCAGCACATCTGCGCCGGACTGGGTGGCAAACCAGTCGGAGAAGATCACCCGATCACTGGTAATGCCGGTGGCAGATTTGAACAGCCCCTCTTGCAGCGCAACCAGATTGCTGATGCTCTGCTCCTGAGTCGTGGTGCCACTGTTTGTCTTGTAGGTGCTGTAGTCACTGCCAGCCTTGAGCGGTGTTCCGCGACTGTCTTTGAGCGAATCGGTGGCGACAATCATGTAATAGGAGGAGGTATTCAGCGGCTTGAGCGGTACCAGATTGAGAGTGCCACCGGCAGCACGAACAACAAAATCCGTACCATATACCAGCGGCTGATTATTCTTCACGCCATTTGGCTGTAGAGTCGTCGGATCCAGTGTCAGCTCCAGCAGATAGATGGGGGCGACAGAGGCGGCAAAGTCTGCGTCAGCAGGAGCAGGAACCGACACGCCACTCACGGTGGCCGGGTTCAGCTGAATGGGTTGGGTGGTAGACCAGCCATCCAGCGTGGAGAGAGCGGATACCGGGTTGGAGAGATCCTGAGTCTCGGTCGAAAATTTCAGGGTGCCATCGCTGGCACGGGGTGCCAGTACGCTGGGGCGCGCACCACTCATCCCACTCAGGGCGTAGTCGAGGGTACTGGTGGTATCCCCCATCTTGTCATTCTCACCACCACATCCGGCCAGCAAGGCACTGATGATGGCTGCATAAATTAGCTTCTTCTTCATTTTTTGTTCTCTTTATCAGGTTGTTATCCATCACAAACCAACGAAGCAATCATCACTTCGACCGCACAAAGTTAACATAAGAACAACAACACACAGACTCACACCGGTCATATTCCAATCAGGTTTGTGCTCTGCATCATGGTTTCAGGTCAACAAGGGGGCGCAAGGGTAGCAGCAGTTGGCGCATCACCAGACCCGACCAGCAATAACGGGCAGCGAGGTGTAAAAAGCTGCCGCGATCTCGGCAAAATGAGGGAATTGTCGGTAGAATGTCCACCAACGCTTAAGGAGGACATCATGATCGACCCGAAGAAACTGGAAGAGATCGCCAAACAGGTACACAACTCCCTGCCGCCCGGCATCCGCAGCATGGGCGAAGAGGCCGAGAAGAAGATCCGTCAGGTGTTGCAGGCACAGCTCAACAAGCTGGATCTGGTAAGCCGTGAAGAGTTCGACGTGCAGACCAAGGTTCTGCTGCGTACCCGGGAAAAACTGGCCGCCCTCGAAAGCAAGCTGGCTCAACTCGAAGAGCAACTCGGCGCCAAAGGCGAATAACGGAAACCCCAGCATGGCTGGGGTTTCTGCTTTACGGAGCTCGGGTTGTCGTCACACCCGCAGCAAGTGCCAGGCCCGTTTGCCGCGCGCCTTCGCCTCATACATCGCCTGATCGGCCACCTCCAGCGCCTGCCGAAACGACAGCGATGCCCCCTCCCACAAAGCGATGCCGATACTGAGCCCGACCCGTTGCGAACAACCGGGTCTGGGCACATAGCTTTGCATCCGGCCAATCAGGGCATCGGCCAGCTCGGCCAAGGTATGGCTTGAGACCCCCCGGCTGAGGTGCACCACAAATTCGTCGCCACCGTAGCGACCACACAGGGCCGAGCCCGGCATGATGAGACGCAACCACTCCGCCATCTGCTGCAAAACCTGATCGCCACAGGCATGACCTAGCTGGTCATTGATCCCCTTGAAATCGTCCAGATCGATAAAGAGCAGCGCTCCCGCCCCATCATGTTGCTGCTGAGCAAACGCCTTGCCAAAGCCCTGCCGGTTGAGCAGGCCGGTCAGGGCATCGCTGTTGGCACGCTCCGCCAGCCTCTGCTCATAGGCTTTGCGTTGGGTGATGTCGATATGGGAGCCCATGATCCGCAGTGGCTTGCCATCGGCGTCCCGATCGACCACCCGCCCCCGATCCCAGAGCCAGGTGACCTCCCCTTGCGGGTTGATAGTGCGGTATTCGACTTCGTAGAAAGGGGTTTTCCCCTCGAGATGATCGAAGTAGCTGCCCATGGCGTGAGCGCGATCGTCGGGGTGGAGCTTGGCGCTCCATTGGTCGAAATGGGGAGCCATGTCACCGACCTGAAAGTTCTGTAGGTTGAACACCCGCAGTTCGCCAGTCGGAATAATCCCCTGCCAGAGGCAGATGCCGGTACCATCGAGAGCGGCATTGAGCTTCTCCTGCAGCAGGCTGTTTTCATGCTTCAGAGCGGCAATTTCTGCCTGCAACCGGGCCAGTTCACCAATACGGGAGGAGGAGATCAGGGTCGCCGCCGGCTCCGCGGAGCCCTGCTCTCCCCTTGCATCTTCTGTCGATGATCTTCCCTCTTCGCTCAACACAGCGCCTCCTCGCCCCATCCCGGGATATCCTTATCCTGCCGCCGACAATCACGCACAAAGATGCCACCAGCTGCAGGGAATTAGTAGCCATTCATACCTGAAATTGCGAAAAAAACTGGACTTGAATGACGAACTCCACACTATCCCGATCTGGTCGCGCCACCATAGCAAAACCCCCGGCTTGACCGGGGGTTTTGGCAGCACAAACGGCTTGTCAGATAAACTCGTAGGCGTCGCCGAAGATGCGTTCCGGCTCGGCACCGAGGATCTTGAACTCCTCACGGGCCGCCCCCGCCATCTCGAAGCGACCGGCGACATAGATGTCGTACTCATGGAGGCTGACGAAATCATCCATGATAGCCTTGTGTACCAGACCGGTACGGCCACTCCAGTCGCTCTCCGGCTCCTGTACCACCGGGATGAAGGTGAGCGGCGCGTAGTCACGCTCCCACTGCTGCATCTGCTCCAGCTCGTAGAGCCAGTGTGCCTGACGCACCCCCCAGTAGAAGAAAACCGGACGCTTGCTGCCGCTGTCGATCAGGTACTCCAGAATCGATTTGGCATAGGAGAAACCGGTGCCGCCGGCCATCAGGATCAGCGGGCGGGGGGATTCGTTGCGCAGGAAGGCTTTGCCGGCGGGCAGCTCGACCTCGATCTCCCCCTGTTCGCGCATACGGGCCAGCACCTGACCGGCATAGGCGTTTTCGGGAGTCGCACCGATCTGCAGCTCCAGCACGCCCGGGCGGGTCGGCGAGTTGGCGATGGAGAAGGGACGCTTGTCCGAATCGCTCATCACCACCAGCAGATACTGGCCCGGCTTGAAGCTGACCTCTTGCTGCGGCGTCAGGGCCACATGCCAGATGGTGTCGACATATTCGCGCAGTTCCTCTACGCGGCATTTGATACGTTGCATTCTTGTCCTTGTGGCGGGTTCGCTCGACCCGCTTCGCTCATTGTTTCACTGTCAGGTGATAACCAGCACTGCTGGCCCCATTCGTCGAGGATACCCAAATCGCTGCGGATCTCATCCATTTTTGCAGCAAACGGGCCATTTTCGCCTCAACCGAGGATATTCAACTCATCCCAGATGGCATCGATCTTCTGCTTCACCGCCTCATCCTGCACGATGGGCTGACCCCACTCGCGGTTGGTCTCCCCCGGCCACTTGTTGGTGGCATCCAGCCCCATCTTGGAGCCAAGGCCGGAGATGGGCGAGGCGAAGTCCAGATAGTCGATCGGGGTGTGTTCGATCAGGGTGGTATCACGGGCCGGGTCCATCCGGGTGGTAATGGCCCAGATCACATCCTTCCAGTCGCGGGCGTTGACGTCGTCATCACACACCACCACGAACTTGGTATACATGAACTGGCGCAGGAAAGACCAGACCCCCAGCATCACCCGCTTGGCGTGGCCCGGGTAACGCTTCTTGATGGTGACCACTGCCATCCGGTAGGAGCACCCCTCCGGCGGCAGATAGAAGTCAACGATCTCGGGGAACTGCTTCTGCAACAGCGGCACGAACACCTCGTTCAGCGCCAGACCCAGCACCGCCGGCTCATCGGGCGGACGGCCGGTGTAGGTGCTGTGATAGATGGCATCCTTGCGCATCGTCATGTGGGTGATGGTAAAGACCGGGAACTCGTCCACCTCGTTGTAGTAGCCGGTGTGGTCGCCATAAGGGCCTTCCGGCGCCATCTCGCCCGGCTCCAGATAGCCTTCCAGCACGATCTCGGCGCTGGCGGGCACCTCCAGGTCACAGCTGATGGCTTTTACCACCTCGGTACGGCTGCCGCGCAGCAGACCGGCAAAGGCGTATTCGGAGAGGGTATCCGGCACCGGCGTCACGGCGCCAAGAATGGTCGCCGGATCGGCGCCGAGCGCCACCACCACCGGGAAGCGCTCGCCCGGATGGGCCTCCTGCCACTCGCGAAAATCGATGGCTCCGCCGCGATGATCCAGCCAGCGCATGATCAGCTTGTTCTTGGCGATCTTCTGCTGGCGGTAGATGCCGAGGTTCTGCCGCTTCTTGTAGGGGCCGCGGGTGATGGTGAGACCCCAGGTGACCAGCGGCGCCACATCGCCCGGCCAGCAGTGCTGGATCGGGATCTGGTCGAGATCGACCGCATCTCCCTCCTGCACCACCTGCTGGCAGGGGGCGGAAGAGAGCCGCTTGGTCGGCATGTTGAGCACCTGCTTGAATATCGGCAGCTTCTCCATCAGCTCCTTGAAGCCACGGGGCGGTTCAGGCTCCTTCAGATAGGAGAGCCATACCCCGACCTGACGCAAGGCGTTCACATCGGGCTGGCCCATCCCCATAGCGACCCGATCCGGGGTACCAAACAGGTTGGTCAACACCGGCATGGTGTAGCCTTTGGGATTTTCAAACAGCAGAGCCGGGCCGCCCGCACGCAGGGTGCGGTCGCTGATTTCGGTCATCTCCAGATAGGGGTCTATCTCGCGGGTAATCCGCTTGAGTTGTCCGTTCTGTTCCAACTGCGCGACAAAATCACGCAAGTCCTTGTATTTCATGCAGGTTCCCAACCAGATTCAGGAGGTGAGGCATTATAACCCTGGCCGCCTCTCCGGTGTACCCGAATCGGGGAAGAGAGTCGGAGTCATGGGATTCTGATCATGCTGCCCAAGGCGTTTGGCCAGCGCCGACAACAGCAATGGCTCATCCACCTCCATCAACAGATCGGCCACCAGAGATCCATACTGCCGATTGGCCAGCTCACCAAGCAGGTAGCTTCTTGCCTGTTGCGGCAGGGGGGAAAGCGCGCTCAGCTGGCGCAGGGCCGGCTCTTTCAGATGGGGATTGGTGCTCGCGGCAATCAGCAACTCGCTGGCCTCATTACCCTGATGAAAGCGGTTGATGGTGGCCAGCGCAGCCAGAGCATCCTGATCCACCGGTTGGCGCCAGAGGCGGCTGTAGAGTGCCGGCTCGCCGGTACGCTGCAGCAGGTAGCTCAGTAGACGGTTGTCAGGCAGATAGATGTTCTGGGCAGCCAGCGTCCGGCTCTCGCGCTGCAGCAGGGAAACCGGCAGCTGCTCGAGGGCCTGCAGCAGCGCCTGTTGCTGACGAGCCAGCTCGGGGTTGCCGCGGTAGTAGATCGACTTGAAACCGAAAGTGCCCTGCTCCAGTTGCTGGCGATAATCAGCCTGCCACGCCAGTTGCTGCCACTGACCCAGCAGCAGCCGTGCCTGAGCGGCAAAATCGTAGGCGGGTTGCTGGACCAGAAAGCCATCCACCCGCTGCTCGACCAGCCACCGGGGGGCCTTGTCTGCCTGGGCTGCCACCCAGGCGTGCAGTTCGGGTGACGCCGGCAGGGTCACGTTGATATTGCGCAACAGTTGCAGCAGCAGATACTCCCGCTGCTCGCGGCTCTGGGTCGCCAGCAGGGAATCGACAGCGGCAAACTGCCCCCGTTGCAGGCAATTCGACAGATAGCGCAGATCGGTGCCCAGCTCGGCAGCCTCCACCGAAGGAGGCTCTGGCACGCTCTGCGCAAAGGCCGGGATACCGAACAGCAATCCCGGCAGTAACCAGTAAACGGGTTTCATGACGTCTCTATCCTTGTGACATCGAAGCTTCATACTACCCAGTCGGCCGAAATTTAGATAAACAAAAACCGCGACCTTGGCCGCGGTTTCGTCATTTTCTGACCTGACTTACTTCTGTTGGCGCCGCATGGCGTCGAAGAACTCGTCGTTGGTCTTGGTCATCGCCAGTTTGTCGATGAGGAATTCGATACCGTCGATCTCGCCCATCGGGTGGACAATCTTGCGCAGGATCCACATCTTCTGCAGCTCGTCACCGGAGGTGAGCAGCTCTTCCTTACGGGTGCCTGAGCGGGTGATGTCGATAGCCGGGTAGACGCGCTTCTCGGCAATCTTGCGCGAGAGGTGCAGTTCCATGTTGCCGGTACCCTTGAACTCTTCGTAGATAACCTCATCCATCTTGGAGCCGGTATCGATCAGCGCGGTAGCGATGATGGTCAGGCTGCCGCCCTCCTCAACATTACGCGCGGCGCCGAAGAAGCGCTTGGGACGGTGCAGGGCGTTGGCGTCCACACCACCGGTCAGTACCTTGCCGGATGACGGGATAACGGTGTTGTAGGCACGAGCCAGACGGGTGATGGAGTCCAGCAGGATCACCACATCCTTCTTGTGCTCGACCAGACGCTTGGCCTTCTCGATCACCATTTCGGCAACCTGAACGTGACGGGATGCCGGCTCGTCGAAGGTGGAAGCGATCACTTCACCTTTAACCATACGCTGCATCTCGGTCACTTCTTCCGGACGCTCGTCGATCAGCAGAACGATCAGTTCACAGTCGGGATGGTTGTAGGCGATGCTCTGGGCGATGTTCTGCAGCAGCATGGTCTTACCGGCCTTGGGCGGTGCGACGATGAGGCCGCGCTGACCTTTACCGATCGGGGAGGCCAGATCCAGTACGCGAGCAGTGATGTCTTCGGTAGAACCGTTGCCACGCTCCATGCGCAGACGCTCGTTGGCGTGCAGCGGAGTGAGGTTTTCAAACAGGATCTTGTTGCGGGAGTTTTCCGGACGGTCGTAGTTGACCTCGTTGACCTTGAGCAGCGCGAAGTAGCGTTCGCCCTCTTTCGGCGGTCGGATCTTGCCGGAGATGGTATCGCCGGTACGCAGGTTGAAGCGGCGGATCTGGCTCGGGGAGACGTAGATATCGTCAGGGCCCGCCAGGTAAGAACCGTCAGCACTGCGCAGGAACCCGAAACCGTCGGTCAGGATTTCCAGCACACCGTCGCCAAAGATATCCTCGCCACCCTTGGCGTGCGCCTTGAGGATCGCGAAAATAATGTCTTTCTTGTGCGCCCGAGCCAGATTTTCCAACCCCATGGATTCGCCGAGCTTGACCAGCTCAGACACAGGAGTGTTCTTTAATTCAGTCAGATTCATAGTGGTGAAAGTCTGTAAGCAAGGATTGAAATGAGGAGACAGTCTGCTGGATTGATGCTGATCGGATTTGACTTGCCAGGCTAGCAATGGAGTCAGGCAAAAAGGTTAGCAAACGAGCGATAAACTAGCACCAATCGGGATGAGCGTCTAGGTGATAAAACAGAAGGAGCGCATTATTGCAATGCGCTCCTCTTCGATTATTACAGGTTGCCGTCCAGGAACTCTTTCAGCTGAGTCTTGGACAGTGCACCGACCTTGGTCGCTGCCACTTCGCCATTCTTGAACAGCAAGAGGGTCGGGATACCACGAATGCCGTACTTGGGCGGAGTATCAGAGTTATGGTCGATGTTCAGTTTGGCTACGGTCACGCGACCTTCGTACTCTTGGGCAACTTCTTCCAGGATCGGGGCAATCATCTTGCACGGACCACACCACTCGGCCCAGAAGTCGACCAGAACGGCGCCATCGGCTTTGATTACATCTGCCTCGAAGCTGGCATCGCTCAGCTGAACAATCTTGTCACTCATCTCCAACTCCAGTCAGTAAATAAGGCTTTATTGACACGTCAATAAAGGCAATAGTTGCCCTATTTGAAATGATCCTGTTTATTATTGCAAGCCTAACCTGATAACCTACCGCCATGAGCAAAACACACTTAACGACCGACAAATTCGCCCAAATGGGCCTCGAACCCGAAGTTCTGGCTGGTCTGGAAGCAAAGGGATTTCACTATTGTACGCCCATCCAGGCACTGTCCCTGCCACTGCTGGTAGAGGGCCATGACCTCGCCGGGCAAGCACAGACAGGCACCGGCAAAACCATCGCCTTTCTGGCCGCCACCTTCAACTATCTTCTTACCCACCCGCTGACCAAACCCCGTCTGGTAAATCAACCCAGAGCCATCATCATGGCACCCACCCGGGAGCTGGCAGTACAGATCTATAACGATGCCGACAGCATCGCCGCCTCTACCGGCCTGAAACTCGGCCTCGCCTACGGTGGTGAAGGTTACGACAAGCAGCTGGCCGTGCTGGAGCAGGGCGTCGACATCCTGATCGGCACCACTGGCCGCATCATCGACTACTTCAAGTCCAAGGTGATCGACCTGAGCAACATCCAGGTCGTGGTGCTGGACGAAGCGGATCGCATGTTCGATTTGGGCTTCATCAAGGATATCCGCTTCCTGTTCCGCCGCATGCCGCCCGCCACCGAGCGTCTGAGCATGCTGTTCTCCGCCACCCTCTCCCTGCGCGTGCAGGAGCTGGCCTACGAACACATGAACCACCCGGAACATGTGCAGGTAGAGCCGGAGCAGATGACCGGCGTGCGGATCAAGGAGGAGCTGTTCTACCCCTCCAACGAAGACAAGATGTTGCTGCTGCTCTCCCTGATGGAAGAGGAGTGGCCGGAGAAAGCCATCGTCTTCGCCAACACCAAGCATGTCTGTGAAGACGTTCATGCCTGGCTGGAGAACGACGGCCACCGCGTTGGTCTGCTGACCGGCGACGTGCCGCAGAAGAAGCGGATGAAGATCCTGGAAGAGTTCACCAAGGGTTCGCTGGACATTCTGGTCGCCACCGACGTGGCCGCCCGTGGTCTGCACATCCCCGACGTGACCCACGTCTTCAACTACGACCTGCCCGACGATGCCGAGGACTATGTTCACCGTATCGGTCGTACCGGCCGTGCCGGCAAGAGCGGTCACTCCATCAGCCTGGCCTGTGAAGACTATGCCTTCAACCTGCCGGCCATCGAGGAGTACATCCACCACCCGATCCCGGTCAGCAAGTATGATCGCGAAGCACTGCTGGATGATGTCACCGCGCCGAAACGGGTGTTCCGCAACCGCCAACCGGTGAACCGCAACATGCGGGATCGCCAGGGCGGTGGCAACAGCAACAACCGCCGTCGTCCGCCGCGCAAAAGCTAAAGGATAGGCCCGTTGCACAACTCGCCTCTCTATGCCGCCATAGACCTCGGCTCCAACAGCTTTCACATGCTGGTGGTGCGCGAGGTCGCCGGTGCCCTGCGCACCGTTGCCAAGGTCAAACGCAAGGTTCGCCTCGCCGCCGGGCTTGATGCCGACTTCCGTCTCAGCCGTACCGCCATGGAGCGGGGCTGGGACTGTCTGCGCCTGTTCGCCGAACAGCTGCAAGACATCCCGGCCGACAACATCCGGGTAGTGGGTACCGCCACTCTGCGGCTGGCTACCAACGTCGACGAGTTCATCAGCGAAGCGGAACGGGTGCTCAACCACAGCATCGAGATCATCTCGGGCGAGGAAGAGGCCAAGACCATCTATGAGGGGGTCTCCTGGACCTCTGCCGGTGAAGGCAACCGACTGGTTATCGACATCGGCGGTGCCAGTACCGAACTGGTGATCGGCGAGCATAGCGAAGCGAAACTGCTCAATAGCCTGCACATGGGATGCGTCACCTGGCTCAACAATCACTTCGGTGATGGCGAGCTCTCCGAAGCCCGTTTCGAGCAGGCGATTGCCGCCGCCAAGGCGGTGCTGGAGAAGGTGGCGGATGATTACCGTGCCCTTGGCTGGCGCACTTGCGTCGGTGCCTCCGGTACGGTACAGGCGCTGCAGGAGATCATGCTGGCGCAGGGGAAGAGCGAGCGGGTCACCCTGCCGAAACTGCAGGAGCTGATGGGTCAGGCCATCGCCTGCGGCAAGCTCGACCAGCTGCAACTGGAAGGGCTGGCAGCCGAACGGCTGACCGTGTTCCCCTCCGGCCTCGCCATCCTGATCGCCATCTTTGAAACCCTGAACATCGAGAGCATGACGCTGGCGGGTGGTGCCCTGCGCGAAGGCTTGATCTACGGCCTGCTCGGCAACAATCACGACTGCGATGCCCGTGACCGCACCGCCGACAGCCTGATCAACCGCTACCAGCTGGACAAGGAGCACGCCGAGCGGGTGCGTGACACCGCCATTGAGGCGTTCACCCAGTTGCAGCCGGCCTGGCGCCTCTCCAAGCGCTATGGTCGCCCGATCCTGCGCTACGCAGCACTGCTGCACGAAATCGGTCTCTGCATCGAGTACAAGAAGGCGCCGCAACACGCCGCCTACATCATCGACAACATCGATATGCCGGGCTTCACTCCCGCGCAGAAGAAGCTGTTGTCGGCCCTGCTGTTCAACCAGCGGGATGAATTCAAGCTGGAACCGCTGGAGAAGCAGGGGGCGGTAACCGCTCGTCAGGCGATCCGGCTGGCCCGCATCCTGCGTATCGCCCTGATCCTCTGCATGCGCCGCACCCAGGGAACCGTGCCCGGCTTCACGCTGGAAGCGGACGAGGATGCGCTCACCCTGACCCTGCCCAAAGGGTGGCTCGAAGAGCACTACCTGCGCGCCAGCGAACTGCGCTTTGAAGTGGAGCGCCAGCAGAAGATGGGCTGGCCGACCCGTTTGCAGGAAGCCTGATCCCTCTGCCTTCTCAAGGAGCAGACCATGCCCGATTACCAACCCATCAGCTGTGACCTTTACGACTGGCTGGAGATTGCCGCCAGCTGGCAGTTGCAGGTCGCGCTGACCAGTCGGGACGGACGTCAGTGGGCGGATCGGATCCGCACCATAGAGGCCCGCGATGGGGTGGAGTATCTCCAGCTGCACAGCGGCGAGCAGCTCAGTCTGGCAGATCTGGCGACCATGAGATTCAGCTGGCAGGGAGAGGAGAAGCAGATCCGCTTCGCCCCACCAGCCCTGTCAGACAGCCAATAAATAGCAAGAGGGCCAACCCGATCAGGTTGGCCCTCTTTTTTGTTTGGTCGCCCGGGCGATATGCCAGTCGTCGCTTAACTCGCCAGTGCCGCCATTACGTAGACATCGAAGCGGTTGCTCTTGGTCTCGATGGCCATGCTCGGCTTCTGTTCGTTGAGCCAGCCGGCGTAGTCGGGGCGCTTCACCACCACCCGCTTCTCTGCCATCTGGAGCGCTGCTGGCAGCAGGGCATCGGCATCGAGATCCGGCCCCACCAGCGACTGGAACACTCGCATCTCTTTTTTCACCAGCGCCGACTTCTGCTTGTGCGGGAACATGGGGTCGAGGTAGATCACCTCGGGCCGTTCGGTCAGCCCCAGCAGAGTATCCACCGCAGGGCCGTGCATCAGCTGCATCCGCTCGCGTACCCATGGGCCGATCTCGGAGTCTTCTGCGGCGCGTGCCAGACCATCCTGCAGCAGGGCGGCCACCACGGGGCTGCGCTCAATCATGGTCACCCGGCAACCGAGAGAGGCCAGTACGAAGGCATCGCGTCCCAGCCCGGCCGTGGCATCGACCACGGTCGGAGTCGCCCCCGACTTGAGCCCCACCGCCTTGGCGATGGACTGACCGCGACCGCCGCCAAACTTGCGGCGATGGGCGACGGCTCCTTCGACGAAATCCACGTAGACAGCCCCCAGCTTGGGCTCATCCAGCTTGCGCAGCTCCAGCCGCTCCGGGGTAAATACCAGAGCAAACTGGGGGAGGTCTATCTGGGCAAGCTGGCTGGCCAGCGCGTCTGCCAGCGCTGCCTTGGCGGGGTCTTCGAGGAGGATTTGCATGGTCTCTGGATGCGTTCTAAGTTCAGTGAACCGAGTGTACCACAGCCCCTTCGCGTCGCTGTAGGGAGGAAACCCCATGAACCTGCTCATCGCCTTGCTGCTCGCCGCCCAGAGCAGCCCCAATCTCAAGGTCTGTGGCGTGGACTGGCCCCCCTTCTCCTATGCCGAACAGGGCAACCTGAAAGAGGGGATATCGGTCGAGATCCATCAGGAGGTGGCGCACCGCCTCGGCATGAGCCTCACCCTGCTCGAACTGCCGTGGGGACGCTGCGAACAGTACGTCAACACCGAGCTGGCGGACGGCATTCTCGACAATGCTCCCCTGCCCGGCTGCTACCACTCTGACCTTGCTACTGCTTTCTACCCGCTGGCCGCCTATGTGCGCACCGACAGCCCGCTGCAGACTTTCTCATGGGAGATGGCCAAGGGACTGAAAGTGGGGATGGTCAGGGGCTATGATTACACGGACAAGATCAAGAACTTCACCGGCTGGGAACCCATCAAGGCCCACTCCGACAAACAGTTGCTGCTGATGCTGGAGAAGAGCCGGGTCGACATGATAGTGCTGGATTACTTCTCGGCCCCCATCCTCTCCAAGGAGCAGGACGTCAAGATCCGCGCCCTCACCCCCTTTATCGATTCAACCCCGCTCTATCTCTGCTTTGGCAAACAGAGAGCAGAGCTGCTGCCCGCCTACAACAAGGCGCTGCAGCAGATGCTGGATGAGGGGGTGCTGGATCGCATCTATATGCGCTATCTCGGGGAGGATTACCGGACGCTGCGGGGCAAGCAGGAGAAATTGAAACCGGCGCAGTGACGGTCAGCTGGAACGGGCCTGCAAAAACATGTTCTTGTCGTTGAGCTGCAGATATTCGGTGAGATCGTCGTAGGCGAGCGGACGACTGAGCAGATAACCCTGAGTAAAGGCACACCCCTTCTGGCAGAGGAAGTTGAGCTGCTCGCGAGTCTCCACCCCTTCTATCACCACCTGCATCCCGAGGTTGTGCACTATGTTGATGATGCCGTCCAGCAGCATCCGATCCTGTTCGTTGAAGGGGATATGGCGCACGAAAGATCGGTCGATCTTGACCAGATCTACCGGGAATGTGCGCAGATAGTTGAGCGCCGAGTAGCCGGTGCCGAAGTCATCGATGGCCAGCTTGCAGCCCGCCTCGCGCAGGGCATCGATCCGCACCCTATGCTGATCGCTGCTCTCCATCAGCAGAGATTCGGTAATTTCGATGACGATGTCGGCAGGATCGAGCTCAAAATGGTGGATAACCTTGAGCCACTCGCTCGCTTCCGGATCTATAGTCTGGAACTCCATGGTGGAGCGGTTGATCGACATCTGCAGATCCGGAAAACCGGAGCGCTGCAAACGCGCCAGATCCCGACACGACTGCCACAGCACCAATGAACCCAGCCCCTGGATCAGCCCCGCCTCCTCCGCCAGTGGGATGAACTCGGCCGGTGAAACCTGTCCCCACTGGGGGTGATACCAGCGTACCAGCGCCTCCAGCTTGGCCACCCGCCCGCTGCGGTTGTCCCAGATGGGCTGGTAGGCCATGGTCAGCTGCTCCTGCTTGATCGCTTCCGCCAGATCCTGCTGCATCTGATGGCGCTGGCGCACCTCTTCACGCATGGAGGAGCAGTAGGTGCCGATCAGCCGTCCCTGCCGTTTGGCGGCAAACAGCGCCTGCTCGGCGTTACGCAGCAGCTCGTCGCTCTCGCTGCCATCGATGGGGCAGAGGGTCATCCCCACCGTTGCTGTCACGTAGAGGTGCTGGTTCGCCAGCATGAAGGGGCGGGCAAAGCTGCCGATCACCTGCTTGGCAAACACCTCTGCCTGACGGCGGGTCACTATGCCCGGCACCAGAAAGGCGAACTCGTCACCACCGATGCGGGCCACCAGATCCTCGGTGCGCACCCGGCTCACCAATCGATCCGACACCTCCCGCAGCAGGGCGTCACCGGCATGGTGATCCATACTGTTGTTGACCGCCTTGAAGTTGTTGAGGTCGAGCACCATCAGGGCGAAGCGTTCGCCCCGCTCGCAGAAACGACCTAGGCAGCGGCCAAACAGCCAGCGGTTGGGCAGGCTGGTGAGGTTGTCATAGTTGGCCTGTGCCGCGATCTTCTGTTCGGCGAGCTTGGTCTGGGAAAGGTCGCTGAAAATGGCGATATATTGCTGAATCTTACCCCCTTCACGCAGGGTGCTGATCATCAGCTGCTGCGGATAGAGCTTGCCGTTCTTGCGCTTGTTCCACACCTCGCCGCGCCATACTCCCACCCGCTCCAGCGCGTGGTACATGTCGGCATAGAAGGTCTGATCGTGCAGGCCGGACTTGAGGATACTGGGGCGCAGGCCACACACCTCCTCGCTGCTGTAGCCGGTGATCTGCTCGAACGCCGGGTTGACCGAGATGATGCGACTGTCGTCATCACACACCAGGATCGCCTCGGAGAGGTTGTCATAGACCCGGTGAGAGAGCTTGAGCTGCTCGGCGTGGCGCTTGAGGGGATCGATATTCTCCAGCAGCACCATCAGATAATCCGGCTGCTGCAGAGCATCGCGAATAAGGGTCACCGTTACCCGCCCCCACAGCACTTCCCCGCCCTTGCAGAAGTAGCGCTTCTCCTGAGTGAAGCTGCTGCGCTCGCCACGATAGAGTTGCTCGTAGTATTCGGCGCTGCGCATCCAGTCTTCGGGATGGTTGATGTCGGAGATGGTGCGATGGAGCAGCTCGTCGAGCGGGTATCCCAGCATCTTCTCGATGGCCGGGTTGGCCCAGAGGATGCGGCCGGCAAGGTCCAGCTTGCCGATCCCGACCGGCGCATGGGAGAGCATGCTCTGCAGCATATGAGGCGAATCGGGCAGCGGCTGCTGCGCGCGCTGCAGCAGGAGGGCCAGCTCGCGGCCAGCCAGCGGCCCCAGCAGCTTGAGCAACCCCATTACCTTGCCCATGTTGGCCTGTGGCTGGCGATAGAGCAGGCTGCAGATACCGATGGGTTCGCCATCGGCGTTCTTGAGCACAATGCCGGCATAAGCCTGCGGCTGCCACTCCTGCGCAAGGGGCACATGGGGGAAGAGCTGGAGCAAACGGTCGCTGAACCAGGCTTCCCCCTCATGCCAGGTGATGGCATCGGGCGAGCCGGTTAGCGGCAGTTGCAGGGATTCGGGTTCAAGGCAGGAAGGATAAGCGGCCTGCGCCCTGAATTGGGCAGCGTTTGGTTCCCATGTTGTGATCAGGACGACATCAGCCATCACAACCGCGGCGATTTCACTCACAAAGGTATCGAAATATCCCTGACCACTCGAATGAGCCAGACTGGAGATGATTTGATAGACGGAATCGAGTGCTCGCCTCATGGCAAGGGGCTTTCTCTCCTTGAAGATGTAGAACACGACTCTACTTAAGAGGCGCGGGCAGTGCAAACATGCATTCAGCAAGATATTAAAAAGGCATGAGAAAAGGGACCAAAAGGTCCCTTTTTATGGCAAAAATCACGCCTTGATCCCACTATGCCGCAAAAGCGTATCTGCTTGAAGCTCACCGCTACGGCGGGGATAAAGGTTATGCAGCAATCCCGCTATGGCGCAGCAGCGCATCGACCTTTGGCTCCCGGCCGCGGAAGGCACGGAACAGCTCCATCGGCTCCTTCGAGCCCCCTTTCTCCAGAATGTTCTGCAGGAAGGATTGGCCGGTCTCCGGGTTGAAGATCCCCTCCTCCTCAAAGCGGGAGAAGGCATCGGCAGAGAGCACTTCCGCCCACTTGTAGCTGTAGTAGCCCGCCGCATAACCGCCCGCGAAGATGTGGGAGAAGCTGTGTTGGAAGCGATTGAACGCCGGCGGCGTCATCACGGCTACCTGACTGCGCACCTCATCCAGCAGTGCCGGGATCTGCTCCGGTTTGGCCGGGTCAAACTCCTGATGCAGACGGAAGTCGAACAGAGCGAACTCCAGCTGGCGCAGCATCTGCATCGCCGCCTGGAAGTTGCGGGCGGTCAGCATCTTCTCCAGCAGATCGGCAGGCAGCGGCTCGCCGGTCTCGTAATGGCCGGAGATAAAGGCCAGCGCCTCCGACTCCCAGCACCAGTTCTCGAGGAACTGGCTCGGCAGCTCGACCGCATCCCAGGCCACGCCGTTGATACCGGCCACGCCAGCCACATCGATCCGGGTCAGCATATGGTGAATGCCGTGGCCGAATTCGTGGAACAGAGTGACCACTTCGTCATGGGTAAAGAGCGCAGGCTTGCCATCCACCGGGCCGTTGAAGTTGCAGGTCAGGTAGGCGACCGGCTTTTGCAGCGACCCATCCTGACGGTAGCGACGACCCAGGCAGACATCCATCCAGGCACCGCCCCGCTTGTGCTCGCGAGCATAGAGGTCGAGATAGAAGCTGCCGCGCAGCTCATCCTCGCTATCGAAGATGTCGTAGAAGCGCACATCCGGATGCCAGGTGTCGATGCCGAGGCGCTCGCGCACCTTCATGCCGAACACCCGCTTGACCACTTCGAACAACCCTTTCACCACCTTGTTGGCGGGGAAGTAGGGGCGCAGTTGCTCGTCGGAGATGGAGAATTTGTGCTGCTTGAGCTTCTCGGCGTAGTAGGCAATATCCCAGGCCGCCAGCTCGCTCTGGCCGTGTTGTTCGGCGGCAAAAGCGCTGATCTCTTCCAGCTCGGCTTTGCCTTGCGGCAGGGATTTGGCCGCCAGATCGGTGAGGAAGTTCACCACCTGGCTGGTCTTGTCGGCCATCTTGGTCGCCAGCGACAGCTCGGCATAGTTGGCAAAGCCCAGCAACCTGGCGAGCTCGCTGCGCAGGGTGAGCAGCTCGGTCATGATGGCGGAGTTGTCCCACTTGCCAGCATTGGGCCCCTGATCGGAGGCGCGAGTGGTGAAGGCCTCATACATCTCGGCGCGCAGTTCGCGGTTGTCGGCATACATCATCACCGGCAGGTAGGAGGGAATATCCAGCGTGAACAGCCACCCCTCCTTGCCCTTGAGTTCGGCCATCTGACGAGCCGCCGCCAGCACGCTCTCCGGCAGACCGGCCAGCTCGGCGTCATCGGCCACCAGCTTGTGCCAGCCTTGGGTCGCATCCAGCACGTTATTGCTGAAGCGGGAAGCCAGCTCGGAGAGGCGGGCCTGAATTTCGCCGTAGCGCTGCTGCGCCTCGGCGGGCAGACCGATACCGGAGAGACGGAAATCGCGCAGGGTGTTCTGGATCTCCTTGCGCTGGGCGCCGCCAAGCCGCGGGAAATCATCGCTCTCGGAGAGCGCCAGATAGGCTTGATAGAGCCCTTCATGTTGACCGACATAGGTCTGGAATTCGGAGAGCAGCGGCAGACAGGCATCGTGGGCCGCGCGCAGTGGTTCGCTGTTGAGCACGGAGTTGAGGTGGCTGACCGGTGACCAGATCCGCGCCAGACGGTCGTTGACCTCTTCCAGCGGGGCGATCAGGCTGTCCCAGGTGTGGGGCTCGGTGTGCGCCAGCACATCCTTGATCTTCTGTTTGCAATCGGCGATGGCCTGCGTCACGGCGGGCTGTACATGATCAGGCTGGATCTGGCTGAAAGGGGGCAGCGAATCCATTGACAGCAAAGGGTTATTCATCCCGGTTACCTCTTGTTTGGTCTTGAACAGACCGCTTTAGCAGCTCTTCATGGTTCTCTAACATGTGGCCAAGTCACGCAATAATCAAGCTTCAATCCGCCTGTCAGCACTGTTTTCCCCTCTTTGTGAGCTCAAACACCTCTCTGCCAGATACTGGACGGCAACAGCATGAATAATCGGTACTTTTTTGCTCTTTTTGCGGCTTTTTCAACTCTCGAACCACAAGGAAGCAGAGCAAATCCAATCGACAAAAGAGTAGGTCACAGCAGCGTATCACCGGCCCTTTCCATGCTTGGAAAATAACTAATCAACAAGTTAATAACCAAAACAAATCATGCACATACGTTGATTAATTTGTTTTTAAGTGCATATCATAAGCAGCCTGTTACTCAGGTCACTTGATTCTCCGTGCCACACGGAGAACGGGTGAAAAAGGCAAAGTGACCCGAAAGGGCACGACGCAAAGCCACCGGTCTAAGGGAGATGTCCTATGACAGCGGGGCTGCCCCCCGGGAGCGTTCGGCCATAGCTGGACGCTCCGTTTGTACTGTATGGAGATATCAAGATGAACAAATTGAAGTTATCCCTGCTGGGCTGCCTGCTCGGCATGGGCGCCCCCATGGCGCAGGCCGCCTCGGCCGGTCAGGCCATGGTCAATCCCCAATCCGGTGTCGTAGTGGGTTACTGGCACAACTGGTGCGGTGGCGCTGGCTATCAGGGCGGTACCGCCCCCTGCGTCAAGCTCGACCAGGTCAATCCGCAATACAACGTGGTCGATGTCTCCTTCATGAAGGTGTATGGCAGCGATCCCATCCCCACCTTCAAGCTCGACCCGGCTACCGGCATGAGCGAGAGCCAATTTATCGAGCAGATCGCAGAGCTCAACCGCCAGGGCCGCTCCGTGCTGCTGGCGCTGGGCGGTGCCGATGCCCACATCGAGCTGCGTACCGGTCAGGAGCAGGCCTTCGCCGACGAGATCATCCGTCTGGTAGAGACCTATGGCTTCGACGGTCTGGACATCGATCTGGAACAGTCCGCCATCACTGCCGCCAACAACCAGACCGTGATCCCGGCCGCCCTGCGGCTGGTCAAGGATCACTATCGCGCCCAGGGGAAAAACTTCCTCATCACCATGGCGCCCGAGTTCCCCTACCTGAATGCCAACGGCCTCTACACCCCCTATCTGCGGGCGCTGGAAGGCTACTACGACTGGATCAACCCCCAGTTCTACAACCAGGGTGGCGACGGTATCTGGATCGATGGCATTGGCTGGATTGCCCAGAACAACGATGCCCTGAAAGAAGAGTTCATCTACTACATGGCTGACTCGCTGATCAACGGCACCCGCGGCTATTACAAGATCCCCCACGACAAGCTGGTATTCGGTATCCCGACCAATATCGATGCGGCCGCCACCGGTTACGTCAAGAATCCGCAGGATCTGTTCGATGCTTTCAACAAGCTGAAGAGCCAGGGTCAGCCCCTGCGCGGCGTGATGACCTGGTCCATCAACTGGGACATGGGTCGCAACGCGGCCGGTCAGGCCTACAACGAAGCCTTCATCAAGAGCTACGGCCCCTTCATCCACGACCAGAACATCACCCCGCCGGACGAGAACGGCAAGCCGGTGTTCAGCGGCCTGAGCGATGCCCGCGTCAAGCACGGCACCCGCTTTGACCCGCTGGCCGGCGTCAGCGCCAGTGACAAGGAAGATGGCGATCTGACCGGTCAGATCCAGGTGGAAGGGAGCGTTGATACCCAGCGCATCGGCCTCTATCCCCTCACCTACAAGGTGAGCGACAGCGACAACCAGACCACCGAGCAGGTTCGCACCGTCGAGGTCTACAGCATGAAGCCGGTCTTTACCGGTATTGCGGACACCACTATCGAACTCGGCACCCCGTTTGATCCGATGGCTGGCGTCAGCGCCCACGATGAGGAAGATGGCGATCTGACCGCCAACATTCAGGTCAGCGGCAACGTCGACAGCAGCAAGGTTGGCCGCTACACCCTCACCTATCAGGTGAGCGACAGTGCCAACCAGCAGGTGACCCAGCTGCGCAACGTGACCGTCAAGGAGCAGGGTGCCATCTGTCAAAACAGCTGGGATGCCAAAAAGACCTACGTCAGCGGCGACATCGTCAGCCATAACGGCAAGAGCTGGCGCGCCGAGTGGTGGACCCAGAACGATGAGCCGGGCACAACCGGTGAGTGGGGCGTCTGGCGTCCGCAGGGAGACAGTGACTGCGATGGTGGTGAGAAGCCGCCGGTGATCGGCAGCAGCGACTTCACTGTCAGTGCTATGGGTTCCGACTACACCATAGTTAACGGTCAGGTCTCCATCCGCTTCAATGTCACCACCGCCAACCCGGTGCAGATCTCTGCCACGCTGGAGCAGAACGGCCGCAGCTATGGCAACACCACCAGTCTGGTGAACGGCACCAGCGCACTGGTTTTGCAGGGCAGCAATGTGACCGATGGCAGCTATGAAGTGGTGATCAACGGTCTGGCTGATGGCCAGCAGCCGGTGGTACAGCGCTTCCCGGTTGCACTGACCGAGCAGAGCAGCGGCGGTGGTGAGGGTGACTACCCGGCCTACGCCCCCAACACCAGCTATCAGGCCGGTGATCGGGTCAGCAATGCCGGTGGCAACTATGAGTGCAAACCCTGGCCCTACAGCGGCTGGTGTGGCGGCTCCAGCAGCCACTATGCACCTGGTACTGGCTCTGCCTGGAGCGATGCTTGGATCAAGCTGTAATTAGCCGATCATAAAAAAGGGAGCCGTTGGCTCCCTCAGCCACTATGCATCAACCGCGACCGGCACTGCCTGGAGCGATGCCTAGATAAAGCAGTAATCAGCTATCAGTAACGAAAGAGGGGAGCCATCGGCTCCCCTCTTTTCTATCCGTTACACACTCGGTCACGTCAGCTTAACGGGCATCTTCCTTCAGCCACTGCGCCACGCGCTTGGCGAAGTAGGTAAGGATGCCGTCGGCCCCGGCCCGCTTGAAGCAGAGCAGGGACTCCATGATGCACTCCTTCTCTTTCAGCCAGCCGTTCTGGATCGCCGCCATGTGCATGGCGTACTCGCCACTCACCTGATAGGCAAAGGTCGGCACGCCGAACTGATCCTTCACCTGACGGATCACGTCCAGATAGGGCATGCCCGGCTTGACCATCACGCTGTCGGCCCCTTCCTGAATATCCAGCGCCACTTCGTGCAGGGCTTCGTTACTGTTGGCCGGATCCATCTGGTAGGTGGCCTTGTTGCTCTTGCCGAGGTTGCCGGCAGAACCGACCGCATCGCGGAACGGGCCGTAGTAGCAGGAGGCGTACTTGGCGGAGTAGGCCATGATCTGGGTGTTGATGAAGCCGTTCTCTTCCAGCGCGGCGCGGATGGCACCGATGCGGCCATCCATCATGTCAGACGGCGCCACGATATCGACCCCGGCCTCGGCATGGGAGAGCGCCTGCTTGATCAGGATCTCGGTGGTGATGTCGTTCAGCACATAGCCTTCGTCATCGATGATGCCGTCCTGCCCGTGGGTGGTGAACGGATCGAGCGCCACATCGGTGATGACCCCCAGCTCCGGGAAGCGGGCCTTGAGGGCACGCACGGTGCGCTGGGCCAGTCCGTTCGGGTTGTAGGCCTCTTCCGCCATCAGGCTCTTGCTCTCCAGCGGGGTCACCGGGAACAGGGCAATGGCAGGCACGCCCAGCTCCACCAGCTCGGCAGCCTCGATCAGCAGCAGATCGATGGAGAGACGCTCCACCCCCGGCATAGAGGGAACGGCTTCCCGGCGGTTCTCCCCCTCCAGCACGAACACCGGATAGATGAGATCGTTGACGGTCAGTACGTTCTCGCGCACCAGACGACGGCTGAAATCATGTTTGCGCAGACGGCGCAGGCGGCGGCCCGGAAAGGCGCCCGGAAGAGTTGTAGCCATGAATCACTCCTGGAGAGGAAGTTGGAAGAACGCGGCGGAGGTGGCCCGGGTGTGGGCCAGCAAGGCCTCGGGCGCTTCACCACGACAGGCCGCCACCACCTGGGCGATGTGCGGCAAAAAAGCGGGTTCGTTGCGTTTCGGGCGCGGTTTCAGATCGCGCGGCACCAGATAGGGGGCGTCGGTCTCGATCATCAGGCGGCCAGCCGGAATGCGGGCCACTTGCTCGCGCAGCAGCTGGCCGCGGCGTTCGTCGCAGAGCCAGCCGGTCACCCCGATATGCAGCCCCAGCGCCAGACACTCGTCCAGCTCCTCGTCGGAGCCGGTGAAGCAGTGCAGCACGGCTCCCGGCAGCCTCGGCAACCAGGGAAGCAAGATCTCGATGAAACGGGCGTGGGCATCGCGGCAGTGGAGAAACACCGGCATCCCGAGCTCGGCGGCCAGCGCCAGCTGGGCGTCGAACACCGCATCCTGCACCGGGCGGGGAGAGAAGTCGCGGTTGTAGTCGAGACCGCACTCGCCGATGGCCACCACCTGCGGCAGTGCTGCCAGCTCGCGCAAGGCGGGCAGGGTCGCCTCATCGACACTCTTGGCATCGTGGGGATGGACCCCGGCGGTGGAGAAGCAGTAGCCCGGCCAGCGGGCGGCCAACCCGGCGCTCTCGCGGCTGCAGTCCAGATCGGTACCGGTCAGGATCAGCGCTTCCACTCCGGCGGCACGGGCGCGGGCCACCAGCTCAGCCTGCTCGCCGGCAAACTGGCTGCTGGTCAGGTTTAAACCGATATCGATCATGGGATGAGGAGTTCCAGACAAAAGGAATACATATCAGGTATTTGAAAACCATCTACCGAATTGGGCCTTACCATACGCCTCGAACGGGAGCATGAAAAGAGGAAGGGAGCCTTAGCTCCCCTCTTCAGTCTGTTCCTGCTTCTCTTCGCTCTCTTCTTTCACGTAGAAACGGGCGAAGAAGAGACCCAGCTCCCACAAGCCCCACATGGGGATCGCGAGCAGCGTCTGGGAGAAGACATCGGGCGGCGTCAGCAACATGCCGACCACAAACACCCCGACGATAACGTAGGGACGCTTCTCCCGCAGGCTCTTGGGACTGGTTACCCCGGTCCAGCAGAGCAGGATGGTGGCTACCGGAATTTCGAACGCCACCCCGAACGCGAAGAACAGGGTCAGTACAAAGTCCAGATAGCTGGCGATGTCGGTCGCCACCGTCACCCCGGCGGGGGCGGTACTGGTGAAGAAGCCGAATACCAGCGGGAACACCACGTAGTAGGCAAACGCCATCCCCGCGTAGAACAGCAATGCACTGGAGACCACCAGCGGCATGATGAGCCGGCGTTCATGCTGGTACAGACCGGGGGCGATAAAGGCCCAGGCCTGATAGAGCAGATAGGGGATCGCCACGAAGAAGGAGACCACCAGCGTCAACTTGATTGGCGTCAGGAAGGGGGTCGCCACATCCGTCGCTATCATGCTGGTGCCTGCCGGCAGCTGGCTCAGCAGCGGCTGCGCCACGAAGTCGTAGATGTTGTTGGAGAAGTAGATCAGCGCCAGAAAGACCAGCAGGATGGCCGTCACCGACCGCAACAGGCGGGTTCTCAGCTCCACCAGATGGCTGATCAGGGGTTGTTCTGCCTGACTCATGGCTTGACCTCCCCTTTGCTGACCGGCTCATTCACGACTTCATGCTCCTGCTGGCTGTTGACCGGCGGCACCTCGTCATTTACCTGGACAACCTGAGCCACTGGCTCGACGGGGGCCACAGGCTCTGCGACGGGGGGGCGGATCTCGTTCTCGACCTGATAGGGGCGGTTAACCGACTGGGCCGCCGCCTTGAGCTGTTCGATGGACTCCTGCAACTCGGGGCTCAGGTTATTCATCTGCAGCTGTTCGGCCTTCTTCAGGTCGTTGTGCAGCTCTTGCAGCTTGAGCTCCTGCTCCAGCTCGGCCTTGACCGAGTTGGCGGTGGAGCGGATGAGGCGGATCCAGTGCGTCGTCGTGCGGATAGCGCTGGGCAGCCGTTCCGGCCCCAGCACCACCAACGCTACAACGGCGATAACCACCAGCTCCCAAAAACCGATATCGAACATGGCTTAGGCCTGATCTTTGTCTTTCTGCTTGGCGGTCTCGGCGTTCTGGTTAGCCGTTTCGTTCAGCTGCTTCGGCGGAAACTCGGCATCGTTCTGCTGCTTGGTATCGTTTGGTTCATCGGCCAGCGCCTTTTTGAACCCCTTGACCGCCGCACCCAGATCGCCGCCGATCCCGCGCAGTTTCTTGGTACCGAACAGCAGCACGACGATGACTGCGATGATCAACAATTGCCAAATACTGATACCACCCATGACTTTCTCTCCAGAGCAGGCGCCTGATGGCGCGGTTTTTGTTTAATGGGAACGGGTTCGCAGCCAGCCAAGCAGCCAGCAGATCCCGGCACCGGTGAGGCTGATTTGTCCCCACTCGATGTGTTGTTTTTGGGTCAGCAAGAATACACCCGCCAATAGCAGGCTGGCTCCCACCCCTAAGAGGTATCGTGCCTGCCCCTGACGACGGCTGTGGCGCCGAAATTCGGCAAACATCTGGTCGAAGTGATGCTGCTGATGGCGGGTCTGACGCAGGGTCTCGTAGACCAGCTCGGGCAGTTCCGGCAGCTTCTCCGCCCAGAATGGCGCCTTCTCCTTGATGGCATTCAATACCGACTTGGGCCCAACCTGCTCGTGCATCCAGTTTTCGAGGAACGGCTTGGCGGTCTGCCACAAATCCAGCTGGGGATAGAGCTGACGGCCCAGTCCCTCGACATAGAGCAGGGTCTTCTGCAGCAGCACCAGCTGCGGCTGCACCGCCATATGGAAGCGGCGCGCGGTGTTGAACAAATTGAGCAGCACGTGACCGAACGAGATCTCGGAGAGCGGCTTCTCGAAAATGGGCTCCAGCACGGTGCGGATGGCGAACTCGAACTCGTCCACCTTGGTATCTGCCGGCACCCAGCCCGACTCCACGTGCAGCTCCGCCACCCGGCGATAGTCACGGTTGAAGAAGGCGAGGAAGTTCTCCGCCAGATAGCGCTTGTCTTCCCGGTTGAGGGTACCGACGATGCCGCAGTCGATACCGATCCAGAGCGGGTTCTCCGGGTGTTCGTAAGAGACGAAGATGTTGCCCGGGTGCATGTCGGCGTGGAAGAAGCTGTCGCGGAACACCTGGGTGAAGAAGACCTCCACCCCGCGCTCGGCCAGCAGCTTCATGTTGGTGCCGTTGGCTTCCAGCGCAGCGATATCGGAGACCGGTATGCCGTAGATGCGCTCCATCACCAACACCTGCTCGCGGCAGAGATCGGTGATGATTTCAGGCACATAGAGCGCCTCGGAGCCGGTGAAGTTGCGCCGCAGCTGGATGGCGTTGGCCGCTTCGCGCATCAGGTTGAGCTCGTCGAGGATGGTCTTGCGATACTCCTCCACCACCTCGATGGGGCGCAGCCGCGCACTCTGGGGCACAAAGCGCGCCACCAGACGGGCCAGTGCCCGCATCAGGCGCAGATCGGCATCGATGACCGGCTCGATGTCGGGACGGATCACCTTGATGACGATCTCGCGGCCACTCTCCTTCAGCCGGGCGGTATGCACCTGGGCGATGGAGGCGGAGGCCAGCGGCGTCTCGTCGAAGTCGTCAAACAGGGTCTCGATAGGGCAACCCAGACTGCGCTCAATCTGCTGACGCGCTGCCTGACCGCAGAAGGGGGGCACTCTGTCCTGCAGCAGGGCCAGCTCCTCGGCGATATCTGGCGGCAGCAAGTCACGCCGGGTCGAGAGCATCTGACCAAACTTGATGAAGATGGGGCCGAGCGCCTCGAAGGCGAGGCGGATACGGGCACCGCGGCTGAGATCGGGTTGCTTGTTCTTGAGCCAGAACAGGGAGCGACGAGCCAGACGACCCGGCCAGGGTTGATAGCGAGCGGGCACCAACTCGTCGATGCCCCGCTCCAGCAGGATGGTGATGATGCGATAGAGGCGTTTGAACTCTTTCGGAGTCATCAGGCCACCTGCTGTTCGAGTCGAGCCAGCCGCAGTTCAACGGCCTTGAGCTGCTGGGCCAGCACCTCGACATCATCGTTGAAGCTCGCCACTTCCAGCGGGCCGGGGGCGAGGCGGATCTCTTCGGTCAGATATTCCGCCAGCTGACGCTGGCTGCGGCACAGTTCGCGGCCGACCAGACGACGCGCCTGACGGGCACCACTGAACAGGGTGTGAGCCACGACATCGCCGGTATAGCGGGAGAGCTCCTCCTCCCAGTCGATATCCAGCTCACCCAGCAGCACGCTGAACGCCTGCACCAGCTGGGGGTCACCGCTCAGATCCAGCTTCTCCTCGCGGATATAACGGGTCAGGGCGGAGGGTTCCTTGAGCAGACCGAGCGCGGTCAGGGAGAGGCTCAGCACTGCATCCGCCTCACCTTCATAGCTGGCCAGCACATCCAGCCGGCGCTCGGAGAAGACAAACCAGAGTGGCTTGAGCTCACGCAGCTCCAGCTTGAGGACCTTGCCTGCCAGCTTGCGCAGCCGCTCCGGGCTCTCTTTGTCCAGCCCCAGCAACTGGTTGAGGCTGGTTTCGATCACCGCGGTGACCATGGCATCCATCGGCATAGGCAACCTTAAAACTTGTAACCGCGGTGCAGGGCAACCACGCCCTGGGTCAGGTTGAAGTACTCAACCTGCTCGAAACCGACATTCTCCATCATGCCGGCCAGGGTCTGCTGATCCGGGTGCATGCGAATAGATTCAGCCAGATACTGGTAGCTTTCGCCGTCATTCGCGACGATTTCGCCCATTTTCGGCAGCAGTTTGAAGGAGTAGAGATCATACAGCTTGGCTATCACTTCGCTGACCGGCTTGGAGAACTCCAGCACCAGCAGGCGGCCACCCGGCTTGAGCACCCGGAACATGGAGGCAAGCGCCTTGTCCTTGTCGGTGACGTTACGCAGGCCGAAGCCGATGGTGATGATGTCGAAGTGGTTATCCGGGAACGGGAGCGCCTCGGCGTTGGCCTGGACGTAGGAAACGTTGTTGGCCACTCCCAGATTGCGCAGCTTGTCGCGGCCAACCTTGAGCATGGAGTCGTTGATATCCGCCAGCACCACCTGACCGGTTTCGCCAACGATGCGGGAGAACTTGGCGGTCAGATCGCCGGTACCACCGGCCAGATCCAGCACCTTCTGTCCCTTGCGCACGCCGGAGCAGTCGATAGTGAAGCGCTTCCACAGGCGGTGGATGCCGAACGACATCAGATCGTTCATCAGATCATACTTGGCTGCCACCGAATGGAAGACGCCTGCCACCAGAGTCTCTTTCTCGGTCGCGGCCACGGTTTTAAAGCCGAAATGCGTTGTCGTAGCTTGTTCTGACATCCCTTAAACACCCATAGAACAAAGAATGGCCGCCAGTTTACCAGAGCCAATGGCGTGCGGACACCTTAAACCCGGCTCGCAACCATCTGCATGCCGAGCATGACCATGGCCAGACAAAGGCACAGATTGAGACCGATATTGAGCTGCGCCTTCAGATCGGCACCGTGTTGGGCCAGTACCACTGGTATCGAGGGACAAGGAGGATAAGCTGGTCAAGACGCCCAAGCGCCCCCAATCGCAACATAGCACCAGGCATGCATGGCATCACTCCCTCAAGGCCGCCATTATGTCGTAATGGCGGCCCTTGTGCCCAGCGAGGGAACTAATCGCCATCCGGCCTGATTGAAAACTCAGCGGCGAAAATCGATGGGCTCAGGCTGACCCAACACAATTTCGGTCTGGGCTGGCCGGGTCTGGGCAATCACCTTGCCGTGGCGGATCGAGTAACGCACCGGCACCTGACGGCGCACCGCATCGAAGCCGTTCTCGGCGGGCAGGATCAACAGGTTGGCCGGTTTGCCTACCTCGATACCGTAGCGATCCTGCACGTTCAGGGTGCGGGCGCTGTGGCTGCTGATCAGCTTCAGCCCATCGTTGATCTGCTCGTAACCCATGATCTGGCAGACATGCAGCCCCATGTGCAGCACCTGCAACATGTTGGCGGTGCCCATGGGATACCAGGGATCGAGCACGTCATCGTGACCGAAGCAGACGTTGATGTTCGCCTCCAGCATCTCCTTCACTCGGGTAATGCCGCGGCGTTTGGGATAGGTATCGAACCGCCCCTGCAGGTGAATGTTCACCAGCGGATTGGCCACGAAGTTGATATCCGCCATCTTCAGCAACCGGAACAGACGGGAAGCATAAGCACCGTTGTAGGAGTGCATGGCGGTAGTGTGACTGGCGGTGACCCGATGCCCGATACCGCGCTCGTAGGCCAGAGTTGCCAGCGTCTCGATGAAACGAGACTGCTCGTCATCGATTTCATCACAGTGCACATCGACCAGAACCTGATACTTCTCGGCAAGATCGAAGATGTAGTGCAGACTTTCGACCCCATATTCCCGGGTAAACTCGAAATGAGGAATAGCACCGATCACATCGGCCCCCAGCTTGAGCGCCTCCTCCAACAGTGCCTTGCCATTCGGGTAGGAGAGGATCCCCTCCTGCGGGAAGGCGACGATCTGCAGCTCCACCCACTCCTTCATCTCCTCCCGCACTTCCAGCATCGCCTTGAGCGCAACCAGATTTGGATCGGAGACATCGACGTGAGTACGCACAAACTGGATGCCGTTGGCGATCTGCCACTTCAGCGTCTGGATAGCACGCTGTTTCACATCCTCATAGGTCAGCAGCGCCTTGCGCTCGGCCCAACGCTCGATCCCCTCGAACAGGGTGCCGGAGAGGTTCCAGCTCGGCTCGCCCGCCGTCTGGGTGGTATCGAGGTGAATGTGGGGTTCGATAAAGGGAGCGATCGCCAGACCGCCCTCCCCGTCCAACACCCGACCGGCGACGGCATGCTCGTCATGGGGTTCGATGGCGGTGATGACCCCATCCTGACAGCGGATCTGCCACAACCCTTCCCGATCGGCCAAACGAATATGTTGAATCAGCATTTGCTAGCTTCCTGTACCAGAACCGGCCGCTGGGTGAGGCGAACCAGAATGAAATAGGTGAAGGCGGCGCCCAATACCGCGTTGAGTGGCACTATGCCCGGTAGCCACTTGCCGACAGCTACCCCGACTGCCGTTGCTACCAGTGCCTGCCAGCGCACAGTCTCGAACTGCTGATCGGCAAACTGACGGTAACGCTCACGATTGAGCAGGAAATCCATGATGATAATGCCACCAATCGGGGGAATTGCCGTACTCAAAAAGGCCAGCCAGCCGACAAAGTTGTTGTAGAGCCAGAGGGCACAGGCGGTACCGACGAGGCCGTTGATCACGCTGAGCGGCTTGCTCTTGAGACCGGTAATGTTGGCAAAACCGAGGCCGGAGGCGTAGAGGGCGTTGTCGTTGGTGGTCCAGATATTGAGGCCCAGCACCAGAATGGCGGGGATCAACAGCCCCTGCATCAACATCACTTCCGAGATATCGGCCTGCCCTGTCACGGCCGCGCCGGCTGCACCGAAGACGAACATCAGAGTGTTGCCCAAAAAAAACGCCACCATGGTAATCATGACGGCGCCCCAGGGTTTGCGGCCAAATCGAACAAAGTCGGCGGTCAGGGTTCCTGCACTGATAAAGGAACCGACCACCATGGTCAATGCCGTGGTGAACTCGATGGGATTGCTTGGTTGCACCTGCTGCAAGGCAGTCATGCCACCGGTCGAGGTCACCGCCAGCCAGACCGAGTAGCCGCCAAGCAGTGCAATGGCCGGTACTGCCACAAAGCTCAGCACCATCAGGGCGGAGATCCCGAAGTAGACGGTCACTGTCATCAGAATGCCCGAAATGGCGATCAGCCAGTTCACATCGATGCCGGTCGCCTTCTGCACCGGCAGCGCAAACATGGCGACGCCGACGCCGAACCAGCCGACCTGAGTGCCGCCCAGCAACAAGGATGGCAGCCAGGAACCTTTCACCCCAAACGAGTAACGCGCCAGCAGATGGGTAGAGAGACCGGTTGAAGCACCGATATAGCCGAGACAGGCGGTGTAGATACCCAGCAGCAAATTGCCGAGCAGTACCGCCTTGATGAAGTCATCGAACACCAGACCGGTGCCCAGCGCACCGCCGGTCCACATGCTGGCAGAGAAGAAGGTCAGGCCGAGCATCACCAGCATCAGCGACAGCACACCTTTACGCCCTTTGGCGGGAACCGCCCCCAAACAGTATTCGTTATCCTGCGCCATGTTCTTTCTCCACGTAATAGGCAAAACGCGCCGGATTTTACATGTAAAACGTTTTACGTCAATCAATCATGGTTAAATATCTGGATAAAACCATCAATAGCAGTCAAATGAGTAACACCTTGGGACTCAGATCAGCATAAAAACAGGGCAGGCCACAAACAGAGGGAAACATTGAAGATAAGGAATATGAGGGGATTTTTTGGAAAGCAACAGATGCAAAAAAGCCTCCCTTTTCAGGGAGGCTTTCTCTTTAATGGTGCTGATACCCAGAA
>NZ_CAWMDN010000106.1:0-618 GCF_963866575.1 Aeromonas sp. L_1B5_3 | reverse complement strand
GTGATGGCGCCAACCCGACAATCTCTGCGGTCAGCGGCACCGCTATCACCGAGATGGCGCAAGGGGAGGCGGCTGCGGTCAGCAACATGAGTTTCACGGTGACCCACGGCAGCGATGCCCTTGATCCTGCATCTCTCGGTTTTGATATCGCCACCATCCAGAGCACCCTGACCGGTCTCACCAGCCATGGCAGCCCGATCAGTTTCTCCCTCGACGCCAACGGCCAGCTGGTTGGCACCACGGCAGATGGTCGCGAGATCCTGCGCGCCGAACTGAATCTGGTCGACAACAACGGCAACTGGAGCGTCACCGCCAAGATCACCCTGAGTGGTGAGCTGGATCACAAGGGGAGCGAATCCCTCAACCTGCCGCTGGCTGTCACCCTGGCCGACAAGGATGGCGATCGCATCGGTACCACGCTGCCGCTCACCATCACGGATGGCAAGGCACCGAGCTTTATCCCGGGCAAAGGCGTGTCTCTGGATGAGGGGGACCTCACCGGCAGCAACACTCTGAGTCAAACCGGTCACTTCGACGTGCAAGCCGGGTCGGATCGGGTGGTCGAGGTGGCGTTTGCCGATGGCAGCCAGCAGCCGGTACTCACAGCCCTCGGCCAAA
>NZ_CAWMDN010000104.1:0-12818 GCF_963866575.1 Aeromonas sp. L_1B5_3 | reverse complement strand
CCGGCTGCCGCATCGACCGGGGTAGCCATCAGGCTGACCGCTACTATTACGACCGAACACTGCTGGCTCAGGGCTGGCAGCAGTACGACACCGAAGAAGATGCGTGGTACTTCGGCATCTGGATTAACACAGAAAGGCTGGAGACCTTTACCTACGCAGAGGGCGACACCCACCATGTGATTGCGCCAAACGTTGAGGCGTTTCGTACCGAGCTGGCGCGGCTCTACCAGTACCACCCGCAAGCCCCGGCGTTTATCAGCATCGACCCGGAAGCGGGCACGGTGACCCACCATTTTGAAGCCAAACCGGAGGTGTGAAATGGCTAAGAACATCACCATCAAGGTGCCCGGCAAACATCCGCGAACCGGCGAGATCACCACCTTTGAGCTTAAGGGCCAACGCATCGATATCGGCATCGGCGGCCAGGCCGTGCCTTTCCTCATTCACGGTAGGGGGATAGGAACGTCCCTCACTCACATCCCGAGCGGATACCGCATCGCCCTGCTCGGTGGCTGGCTCACCGCTCGTTACGCAATACCCGAAAATAAGCCCAGCAGAACGGCATGCGCCCAGATGGCCATAGACCGGCTGGTGGCTCAATACGGCTCGCTGCACCTGCTGGACCGGCTGAATGGCAAACTGGTTATCAATGAGATGGCTGACTGCGCTCGTTGACGCCAACCGTCTCGCTCATCCACACACAGCATAAAGGGCCAGCCTTCACAGGCTGGCCCTTTGCAACACTGGAATCATCGAACATGACCCGTCTAATCATCGGGCTCGAAGTGCATCGCTATGCCCCCGAGCTCAATAAACTGCATCTGCGTAACCGGCAGACGTTATCCGCTCCCGGCATCACCACCATCAAAGAGGCCAAAGCCCGTCTATTTGGCCGCTGGCAGCCTGGGCATCAGGTAACCATCACCGTGAGCCATCCCGATTACGTCAATCTCTCCCGGCTCTACCGGGGGCGACTGGCCAGTCTGACAGAACTCCCGGAGCATCTGAACAGACTGCGCCAGCGCCACAATGTGCCCGGCACAATCATCCACACCCAATTGAGGTATCGCTAATCATGACCACGACAACCATCCACACCCAGGACCAACAACCCGCAGCGCCAGACCACCCCACCCGGATTTTTGCGCAGTGGGGCTTGCCCCATACCGTGACGCCGCGCTTTGGCGCTCGTCTCATTCAAGAGCATCATCGTCTGCACTTTCTGTCAGATCGGGCATCACTGGTAGGTGAATGGGCAAAGGAGGCAATAGACCAGCTGGAAATTGCCTTTCCTCGCCTCATCAAAGAACTGGAGGGCAAATTGCTGACAGGCGAACTGGATGCCCGACGTCAGCAGCGTATCACTATCCAGCATGGAGGCTTTACCTGCGAAGCCGATACCCTTGGCAGCCACGGCTATGTCTACTTAGTCATTTACCCAGCGACGAACATGGACGCCAATCCTAAGCGCAAGACGTGACCACCAATCCGCTTGTGGTTACATTTTGGCACCTACTCATCCGTGATTAATGGGATAGGTCGTGGGGAAGGCCAATTCATGGCCTTTCCTTTGTTTTTTTGCCCGCTAACGTGAGACGTTGACCATTTCATCTCTGCAATAACAACGATGCGCAGTGATCACCTTTCGCGTGACATTACGCATAGTGCTGCGGGGTTCATTTGTATAAACTGCCCGCCAGATAACGGATAGACGACTGACGGGCCGGACTTTTTCTCGCCGATGCATCACCTTGGCTGCATCGCCTTCTGTTGACCCTCCACCCTGGATAGGTCCCTGCTGTGCCCGTAAGGCCCGGCACTGGCCGTTCCGTCAGTCTGACAACTTGGCCCGCATCCTCACCTTGGCTTTCGCGCAGGTGGGTTGTGATGGCAACACGCATAACCGGAGAACCCCATGACCGACCCCAACGAGCTCAGCCAGGCGCTGCTGGCCGCCGTTCCTGAAGATGGCAGCAGCATCGGCAACCAAGCCTTGATGGAAACCTTGAAAGCCCAATTCAGCGACCTGACCGATGAGGACTTTACCGCCGCACGCGAGACCCTGCTGGAACAGGGCGTACTGCGCAAGGGGCGCGGGCGGGGCGGTGCTGTGCTCCGGGTGTTGGAAGGCGAAGCCGCCGTGGCTGCACCACGCAAAGCGAAGGCCAGTGGCAGGGCTAAGCAGGCCAAGGATGAGCCGCAAGCTACCGGTATCGAGGGGCTGAAGAAGACCCTGTGGGCTGCCGCAGACAAGCTGCGTGCCGACATGGACGCCGCCGAGTACAAGCACATCGTGCTGGGCCTTATCTTCCTCAAGTACATCTCCGACTCCTTCGCCGCCCGTCGCGCCGAGCTGACCCGCCGCTTTGCCGATGAGAGCGACGAGTACTTCCTCTACGACTGTGACGATGAGCTGCTGGCCGAGGAGCTGGAAGACCGCGACTACTACCGTGAGGTGAACGCCTTCTGGGTACCGGAAGGGGCCCGTTGGGAGGGGCTGCGGGCCCATGCCAAGCAGGCCGATATCGGCAAGCGCATTGACGATGCGCTGACCCTGATCGAGCAGGAGAACCCCCGCCTCAAGGGCATCCTCGACAAGCGCTACGCCCGAGCCCAGTTGCCCGATGGCAAGCTCGGCGAGCTGGTGGATCTGGTTTCCAAGATTGGTTTTGGCAGTGATGTCGGTGAAGCTCGCGACATCCTGGGGCAGGTCTACGAGTACTTCCTTGGCGAGTTTGCCAGTGCCGAGGGCAAGAAGGGGGGCCAGTTCTACACGCCTGCCAGCATCGTCAAGACGCTGGTGGCGGTACTTGCTCCCCATCATGGTCAGGTCTACGACCCCTGCTGCGGTTCAGGCGGCATGTTCGTGCAGTCGGAGAGGTTTATCGAAGCCCATGGCGGCAAGCTGGGTGATGTCTCCATCTACGGTCAGGAGTCGAACCCGACCACTTGGCGGCTGGCTGCCATGAACCTCGCCATCCAGGGGATGGACTACAACCTCGGGCGCGAAAACGGTGATACCTTCACCCGAAACCAGCACCCTGACTTGCGTGCAGACTTCGTGCTGGCTAATCCGCCGTTCAATATCAGCGACTGGTGGCATGGTAGCCTCGAGGGGGATCCGCGCTGGGTCTACGGTACGCCGCCTGCGGGCAACGCCAACTATGCGTGGCTGCAGCATATGCTCTACCACCTCAAGCCAACTGGCCGCGCCGGTATCGTGTTGGCCAATGGCTCAATGAGTTCCAGCCAGAATAGCGAGGGCGACATTCGCCGTGCCATGGTGGAGGCGGACGTGGTGGAGTGCATGGTGGCCCTGCCGGGGCAGCTGTTCTTCAACACCCAGATCCCGGCCTGCCTCTGGTTCCTTGCCAAGAACAAGACCCGCCGCCAGGGCGAGGTGCTGTTTATCGATGCCCGCAAGCTGGGCACCATGATCAGCCGGGTGCAGTGCGAGCTCGATGAGAGCGCGATTGCCCGTATCGCCGATACCTTCCACGCGTGGAAAGGGGACGGGGAGTGCGAGCAGCCTTACGAAGATGTCGCGGGCTTCTGCCGCAGCGTAACCTTGGCCGAGATTGCTGAGCACGGCCATGTATTGACCCCCGGCCGCTATGTGGGCGCCGAAGAGGTGGAGGAGGACGATGAGGCCTTTGCCGACAAGATGGCGCGCTTGACCAAGCAACTTGGCGACCAGATGGCCAAGGGCGCTGAGCTGGATCTGTTGATCAAGCAGAAGTTGGGGGGGCTGGGGTATGAGATCTGAATGGCCCGAAGTGCGATTGGGAGATCACGTTGATGCCTGTCTTGGAAAAATGCTCGATGTAAAAAAGAACAAGGGTACCCCCGAGCCTTACCTTGGAAACAGTAATGTCCGTTGGGGGACTTTCGACCTTGTGAATCTGGCTGAAATGCGTTTTGAACCCCACGAAGAAGAACGTTACGGGCTTTTGTCAGGAGATTTGATTGTATGCGAAGGTGGAGAGCCAGGTCGTTGTGCGATCTGGACAGGAACTAATTCCCCCCGCATGAAGATTCAGAAAGCACTGCATCGCATCCGGCCGAAGGGAAACTTAAACAACTATTTTCTTTACTACTGGTTCTGCTATGCCGCGAAGGCTGGGCTTTTAGAACAACACTTCACTGGCACAACTATCAAGCACCTCACAGGCAAAGCAATCGCGGCTTTGAAGATTCCGCTGCCGCCGATAGAGTTTCAGGTGGCTCTGGTCGACGTATTAAAGACTCTTGATGATTGTATCGCCCTACTGCGCGAGACCAACGCCACACTGGAGGCTATCGTTCAGGCGCTATTTAAGTCGTGGTTTGTTGACTTCGACCCGGTCCATGCCCGTGCTCGTGGCGAGCAACCAGCAGGTCTGACCCCCGAGGTCGCCGCCCTGTTCCCCGACAGCGTCGAAGAGTCCGCGCTTGGCAAGATACCGAAGGGGTGGGATGTCGGTGTACTCGGTGATGTTGCTGAAACATCGCGAAAACAAATAAAACCTGAGCAGTTGTCAGCTGAAACTTTGTATGTTGGTCTGGAGCATATTCCACGCAAACAACTTGGCTTGGACTCGTGGGGAACGGCAGGAGAACTAGCGAGCGCAAAATCTGCATTTGAGCGAAATGACATTCTTTTCGGTAAGCTACGGCCATATTTCCACAAAGTTGTCATTGCACCATTTGAAGGTGTTTGCTCTACCGATATTTTGGTGTGTAAAGCAAAACAGACGGCTTATCACCATTACGTGGCCATGCATCTTTTCAGCGATGAACTCATCGCCTATGCAGATCGACTTTCAAACGGTGCGAAGATGCCGCGAATCAATTGGAAAGACTTGGCTGCTTACGAAGTTACCATTCCTCCTAGTGAAGTCGCAGAGCAGTTTTACATTCTGATTGAGCCGATGATTGCTCGAATGTTGGCGAACGTAGAGCAAGCCCAAACCCTCGCCAACTTGCGCGATACCCTGCTACCCCGCCTGATCTCCGGTCAACTGCGCTTGTCGGATGCCGAACAACAACTGAAGGACCTCGCTGTATGACGGCCGCTGTTGTAAACGCCACTGCCTTTACCAATGAACACTTCCCGCGTTTGTTGGCTCAGCTCAAGACGATGGGCGACAGAGCCCACTTCGACAGCGCACAGAGCGAGCTCTATCGCCAATTTATAGAGCAGTTCCCGCTCGACTCGTTGCCTAACCTAACGCTTGAGCAGTACTGCGTAGGCAAGGGGGATGGCAACTCGTTCTGTTGGTGGATTGAGCGTGGTCTGCAACCCGTGCTGGCCCGCTATATGCCCGGTACGTCCCGTGGTCACCTGCTCTACTTCCAGAAAGATGGTGCCGTCTACAAGCACCAGCGCTTGGCCGAGTTGGGTGATGAAGGGGCGCTGCGTTACACCCTCAAGGTGCAGCACTGCGTAGCCACTGCCGACCCTGATGGTGACCTGAGCTGGATTGATAATGACGAGGCTCTTTACAAGCAGGCAGGCGTCGAGCCGCGCGTCACTATGGGGCACGGCCGCAAGCTGCGGCTGGTGGCCTGCTATCACCCCAAGCGGATGCTGCCCATCTCGTCGTGTGAGCATCTTGGGCACTTTCTGACGGTGTTGGGGTGGCCGAAGGAGGATATCCCCGCCAAGCACCAGCCGATGGCGCGTATGCAGCGCCTGATGCGTTATTACGATCTGGCCCGCGAGTCGTTACCTGAATTGACCCCATATGGCTTTATGTTGGGCCTGTATGACGAGTCGTTGGGACTGGCACCACCAAAGGCAGACAAGGACGATAGCGGGAGTGATGATGAGGATGACACCATGAGCGAAGCAAACGACAACCCGGTGATGCCCAAGACCAACGCGCCGTTGAACCAGATCCTCTTCGGTCCGCCCGGCACCGGCAAGACCTACCACACCATCAACAAGGCGATGGCTATTCTCGACCCCGAGTGTCTGGCACAACACGACGATGATGTGAGCCCAGAGGCCCGCAAGGCGCTTAAAGCGCGCTTTGATGAGCTGGTCAAGGAGGGGCGTATCGACTTTGTGACCTTCCACCAGAGCTTCAGTTATGAAGACTTTGTGGAGGGGATCCGTGCCGAGAGTGATGGAGACAGCGGTCAACTGACTTATGACGTGGTTGATGGCGTCTTCAAGCGCATGTGTGACGCGGTGGCCGCCAAAGTCACGCGCAGCGACAGCCATGAGGCGATGACGTTGGAGGGACGCCGGGTCTGGAAGATGTCGCTTGGCAATACCAAAGGGGATGATGCCCACATCTTTGATGATTGCATTGAGGAGGGGGTGATCCGTCTGGGGTATGGTGGCGAACATGATTACAGCAAGTGCAATAACCGTGAAGAGGTGCAGGCGCTGCTGGAGCAATCGCTTGGCAAGATTGACAACGCATATGACTACAACGTTACCAGCGTGCTGACCTTGGTTACCCGCATGAAACGGGGCGATTTGGTCGTAGTCACCGACGGTAATCTCAAGTTCCGAGCCATTGGCGAAATCATTGGAGACTACCAATGCAAGCCGCACCCCGAGTACGGCAAGAGTTACGCTCAGGTTCGCCCTGTCAAGTGGCTGTGCCAGTTCACCCCATCTTTACCTAGTAGCGAGCTGATCAACGGCCGCTTTAGCCAGATGACGCTCTATGAGTTGAAGGCACCGACCTTGATCCCGGAGAAGCTGCTTGCTCTGGTCAATGCCACAGCATCACAAGCTGGGTCGCAGAGTGAAGCGGGCGCGACACCATCAAACAAACGCGTATTGATCATCGACGAGATCAACCGTGGCAACGTTTCACGCATATTCGGTGAGTTGATCACCCTGATAGAGCCAAGCAAGCGAGCTGGGGCAAGCGAGGCGCTGACCACTACTCTGCCTTACTCCAAACGCCCCTTTAGCGTACCGGACAACCTCTACCTTATCGGCACCATGAACACCGCTGACCGCTCCTTGGCCGGACTCGATATCGCGCTGCGTCGCCGCTTTGTGTTTGAAGAGATGCCGCCCAGGGCCGAGCTGCTTAATGGCGTGGTCATCGAGGATGAGGAGCACAAGGTAGACGTAGGCCGCTTGCTGCACACGCTGAACCAGCGCATCGAGGTGCTGTTGGACCGCGACCATTGCCTCGGTCATGCCTACTTTATGCCGCTCAAAGCGACTGCAAAGCCAACCTTGGCGCAGTTGGGATACATCTTCCAGCATCAGATCCTGCCGCTATTGCAGGAGTACTTCTTTGAGGACTGGCAGCGTATCGCCTGGGTGCTCAATGATCATCGCAAGAGCCGCGCTGAGGCGATGTTCCTCACACCTCCCAAACTCGATATCAAGACCCTGCTTGGTGATATAGCGGTTGGGGGGCAGCGCCAACGTTGGTGCATCAATGAGAAGGCGTTTACGCGTATTGAGGCCTATGCCTTGACCATCGAGGGTGACAAGGGGGCGCAGTGAAGGCTCCCATCACGGTTCGTGAGTATGGTCGGCTAACCGTTAGAGATAACGATGTTGATACGCTGACGCTTGCCCATATAGACCCGGTTGATTTCGATTGGCTATGTCAGTTGAGCCAGCGCTACAAGGTAAGCCATGCACCCGCTCTTGCGCAGGTGGAAGATAGCCGGACCTTGCAACTGGACAACTACGTGGGGGTGATAGAGACCCCCACCGGGCAGGTGATCGAGATCCTGCCCAAGACCGCCAATGAGGATGACCCACTCGAGGATGGTCGTGAGTTGATCCGCCGGATGCTGGAACGAGCCCTGGATCTGCCACCCCGTGAAACGGCGGAGGCGTCGTTGGATCGCTTTGATATGCCGCTCAACGAGTGGGTTATCGCGCGCTTTCTGGCCGAGCTCGATCAGCTGGTCAAACGCGGCGTGCGCAGTGACTATCAGCGTCTTGAGGCGACCGAGCCGTTCTTGCGTGGTCAGCTGGATGTCGCCCGGCAGATGCGCCAGCCACCGGGCCGGGGCCACCACTTTGCGTTACGTTACGACCTCTTCTTGCCCGACCGGGCCGAGAACCGGCTGCTCAAGCGGGCGCTGGAGACCGTCGCCAATGCGACTCAGCACCCGGACAACTGGCGGTTGGCACAGGAGCTGCGCCACTTGCTGGTGGATGTGCCTGCCAGCCGCGATGTGGAAGGGGATTTCAGACTGTGGCGACATGACCGCTTGATGGCTCACTATCAAGGGGTTCGGCCGTGGTGTGAGCTCATCCTCTATCGTGCCATGCCGAGTGCTCTGAATGGTGAGTGGCGCGGCATCAGCCTGCTGTTCCCCATGGAGAAGCTGTTCGAGCGCTATGTAGAGTCGTGCCTGCGTGAACAGCTGTTGCCCGACGCCAACCTCAAGGCCCAGGTGGCCAGTCAGTACCTTTGCACCCAGCAAGGCAAGCAGATGTTCCGGTTACAGCCGGACCTCTTGTTGCTGCACGGCAACAAGCGTTGGGTGATGGATGTGAAGTGGAAGCGGCTCGATAGCAGCGACTGTGACGGCAAGTACAGCATTAGCCAGGGTGACCTCTACCAACTGTTTGCCTATGGCCACAAGTACCTGACCGAGCAGGATGATGGTCATCTGGTATTGATTTATCCATCATGGAGCCAGCTCAAAGTTCCACTCGAACCTTTTTGTTATGATGCCCGCCTGACGTTGTGGGTCTTGCCGTTTGACTTGGCTGCCAGTTCGTCCCACCGGCTGATATTGCCATACCAGCCGGGGGCGGATTCTGCGTGCGAACTGCGCTTGCCACTGAGACCCGCCGAGCCCGCCTGACGGGCGTTTCTCCCTGTTGATGAGTGATGGTGCATGACCGAAGATCAGTTGGAACAAGAGGTGCTGGGGTGGTTGGCCGAGGTGGGCTATCGTGTGGTGTGTGGCTACGATGTGGCCCCCGATTCTGATAACCCGTGGCGTGCGAACTTCAATCAGGTGCTGTTGCTTGACCAGTTGAGAGACGCGATAGCACGTCTCAATCCGTCTGTGCCGATGGTAGCGCGTGAAGACGCGCTGGCGCAGGTGGTCAATCTCGATACCCCGGCGCAGCTGTCGGCCAACCGGGCGTTTCACCGCCTGCTGGTGAATGGGGTCCCAGTCCAGTACCAGCGGGATGGCGAGACGGTGGGGGACTTTGTCCGCCTCGTTGACTTCGAGAACCCCGCCGCCAACGAGTGGCTGGCCATCAATCAGTTCACCATCAAGGGGCCCAAGCACACCCGACGCCCAGACATCATCCTCTTCGTCAACGGGTTGCCGCTGGTTGTGCTGGAGCTCAAGAACCCGGCCGACGTGCATGCCGACATCTGGAAGGCATTCGACCAACTGCAGACTTACAAGGAGCAGATTCCCGACCTGTTCCAGTACAACGAGATCATGATTGCCTCCGATGGTAGCGAGGCGCGGATGGGGTCGCTGTCTGCGGATGCCGAACGCTTTATGCAGTGGCGCACGGTGGATGGGGTCAACCTCGACCCCTACGGCGAGTTTGGCGAGCTGGAGACCATGGTGCGCGGCATTCTGATCCCGGCCATGTTGCTCGATTACCTGCGCTTCTTCGTGCTGTTTGAAGATGACGGCCGGTTGGTCAAGAAGATCGCCGGTTACCATCAGTTCCATGCGGTGCGCGCGGCGATCACCCAGGTGGTGGCGGCGTCGCGCCCCGGTGGTAGCCATAAGGGCGGGGTGGTGTGGCATACCCAGGGCAGCGGCAAGAGCATCACCATGACCTGCTTTGCGGCGCGGGTGATGCGCGAGGCGGCGATGGAGAACCCGACCATCGTGGTGATTACCGACCGTAATGACCTTGATGGCCAGCTGTTCGGGGTCTTCTCACTCTCGCAAGATTTGATCCGCGAGCAGCCGGTGCAGGTGGAGACCCGCGGCGATCTGCGCAGCAAGCTGGCCAACCGCCCCTCCGGCGGCATTGTGTTTGCCACCATCCAGAAGTTTATGCCCGGCGCGGATGAAGACACCTTCCCGGTGCTGAGCGAGCGCGCCAACATCGTGGTGATTGCCGATGAGGCGCACCGCACCCAGTACGGTTTCAGCGCCTCACTCAAATTGCCCAACCAGATTGCCGAGGGCGCGGCGCGCTATCAGGTCGGCTATGCCCAACACTTGCGCGACGCATTGCCCAACGCGACGTTTGTGGCCTTTACCGGCACCCCAGTATCGAGCGAAGACCGGGATACCCGCGCGGTGTTTGGTGACTACATCCACGTCTATGACATGCAGCAGGCCAAGGAAGATGGCGCGACGGTGGCGATCTATTACGAGTCGCGCCTCGCCAAGTTGTCGCTCAAGGCCGACAAACTGACCCACCTCGATGACGAGGTAGATGAGCTGGCCGAGGATGAGGAAGAGGGTGAGCAGGCCAAGCTGAAGTCACGCTGGGCCGCCTTGGAGAAGGTGGTAGGCAGCAAGCCCAGGATCGAGCGGGTGGCCGCCGATCTGGTGGCCCACTTTGAAGAGCGCAATCAGGCACAGCATGGCAAGGCGATGATGGTGGCCATGAGCCGCGAGATCTGCGTGCACTTGTATGATGCCGTGGTAGCCTTGCGCCCCGACTGGCATGACCCGGACCCCGACAAGGGGGCCATCAAGATCGTGATGACCGGCAGCGCCTCTGACAAGGCGTTGCTGCGCCCCCATATTCATCCAGCCTTGGTCAAGAAACGGCTGGAGAAGCGGTTCAAAGACCCGAGTGACCCGCTCAAGCTGGTCATCGTGCGTGATATGTGGCTGACCGGCTTCGATGCGCCCTGCGTGCATACCCTCTATGTGGACAAGCCGATGAAGGGCCACAACCTGATGCAGGCGATTGCACGGGTGAACCGGGTGTTCAAGGACAAGCAAGGCGGGCTGGTGGTCGATTACATCGGGATCGCCAACGAGCTCAAGAGCGCCATCAAGGAGTACACCGCCAGCAAAGGACGGGGCAAGCCGACCGTCGATGCCCATGAGGCCTACGCGGTGTTGGAGGAGAAACTCGATATCCTGCGCGCCCTGCTGCATGGCTTTGATTACAGCGACTACCTCACCGGGGGCCACAAGCTGCTCGCCGGGGCCGCCAACTTTATTCTTGGCCTTGAGGATGGCAAGAAGCGCTTTGCCGATAACGCGCTGGCGATGAGCAAGGCATTCACCCTCTGCTGCACCCTCGACGAGGCCAAGGCAGTGCGGGAAGAAGTGGCCTTCTTGCAGACGGTCAAGGTGCTGCTGACCAAGAAAGAGGTCACCCGGAAGAAGAAGACTGACGAAGAGCGCGACCTGGCTATTCGCCAGATCATCGGCAATGCCGTGGTATCGGGTGATGTGGTCGATGTGTTTGAAGCGGTCGGTCTCGACAAGCCCAACATCGGCCTACTCGATGATGAGTTTCTAGCCGAGGTACGCAACCTGCCGGAGCGCAATCTCGCCGTGGAGCTGCTCGAGCGACTGCTGGAGGGGGAGATCAAGTCGAAGTTCGCGACCAACCTCTCCCAGGAGAAGAAGTTCTCGGAGATGCTGACCAAGGTGATCGCACGCTATCAGAACCGTTCCATCGAAACCGCGCAGGTGATCGAGGAGCTGATCGACATGGCCAAGAAGTTCGCCGCCGTAAGCAAGCGGGGGCAGGCCTTGGGCCTCAACGATGACGAGCTTGCCTTCTATGATGCCCTTGCCAACAATGAGGCGTCTGTGCGTGAGCTGGGTGACGAGATACTGGCCAAGATAGCCCATGAGCTCACCGCCAACCTGCGCCGTAGCGTCACAGTGGATTGGAGCAGCCGCGAAAGTGTGCGCGCCAAACTGCGGCTGATGGTCAAGCGCATCCTGCGCAAGTACAAGTACCCGCCAGACCAGCAGGAAGAAGCTGCCCAGTTGGTGCTGGCACAGGCTGAGAGTTTGTGTGAGGTGTGGTGTTGAGTGGGGGAGGCGCGAGCCTCCCTCACCTTATCTATCAAGATGTGTAGATATGGCTTACTTCAGTATGACGCTGCCTGAAGGTATCTGGTTGGCCTCTTCGAGGCTCAGGTAGCGTGGGCCTTGTACGCTGGCCAGTGACTTGAATAACCACGGATGCGGCTTTAGCCAAGCTTTGGTGTCTTCGTAAACGTCTCCACCGACCACGAAGTAACGACCATCACACCCGTCATCGTGTAGTTCATTGGCATCAGGTGTCGAGAGTTTCAGCTGGCAGCCTTCGATGACAACCACGACTTGAGACTTGTAAACCCCAATGACGGTGGAGATTTTGTTGGCCATATCACTTGAAACCCGCCAAGCGCTAATGGCGCCCTTGTAAGCACCTCGGCTGGAGTAGGTCTCTACCAAGTTGACTACCAATGCCGTCACAATACGTACCTCGTTAAGTTGTTTGGAATGCGGTTTGTTGCTAGTGACCTGCATAGCCACCGATGAACGTGTTGATAGGGTCAGCGCGACTTGAAGTAGGCGACCTTTTCAAGGAAGTAGCGACCCAGTTCACCTTGATGTTGGTTCGCTTCGCTTTCTGCGCTGGCCAAGTGACCGTTGCGCTCCTTCCATACCGCATATGCGGCGGCCTTCTCGACCTCGACCCGTTCTTGCTGCTCTTTCGGTAGAGCACACAGATTGTGACTCATACTGACCTCTTTGTTATTTGTTGGCGCCATGGTACGCCATCACTGGCATGCGGGACTTGCGCTGGTTCAAAGGTGGTGCGCTATAATGCCTGTATATAAACACAGGTATTTTGCCATGAAGCTGTTAACCCCAGACCCATCACCCGCCGAGGTGACCATCCCGCTGTTCTTGCACCGCGCCTCTTGCGGCTTTCCCAG
>NZ_CAWMDN010000103.1:0-33711 GCF_963866575.1 Aeromonas sp. L_1B5_3 | reverse complement strand
CGGCCCCCGCAACCAACTTCCTCTCTGTTTTTCCTTGTTCAGCTGCTTTTCATCATACCCATTTTTCTCTTTCCAAATACTCTACAGACATTGCGCAATATCACTCTTGCGTGGTGAAAATGTTGTTTGTGCTGGTTTTTCAGGGCAAAACTGGTCGTCCCGCCTGTTTGTTAGGTATGATCAGGTATCTCTTCACGGATGAGGTATATGCCTGTGATCACTCCCTTTACCTATCTTCCTCCCGCTATCGATTGCCTGGATGCCACTCTCGTCCAGGCCCTCGAGCAGGCGCTTCCTATACAGATATTGCTGATCGCCGAAGATCAGAAGGAGACGATCCTGGCTCATCCCCAGCTATCGGGTGTCAACACCCTGCTGGCGCTGGGCAAAAAAGCCCCCTTTACCCTGATGCAGGGCAACAGCCTGCTGCTGGTCGTCTGTGTGGCGGGTAGTGTGGAGCGGGATCACCGCCTCTACAAGCAGGTGCGAAGCTGGATTGCGCCGTTGTCCGGATTAAAAGCCGAGCGGGTCGGTCTTCATCTCGAGGGCTTTTCTGCCTCCGAGCGGGGAGTGCTGGCCGAGCTGGTGCTCTCCTCCCTGCTCGCCGCCAATATGCCGCTGCCGACCAGCAAGAGCCGCAGTGAAAGCAGCTGGAGCTATCAGCAGGTAGTTGTGTCCCCGGCGGTGGTACTGGATCTGGCCCGTATCTACAGCGAAGCGGGCGGCAACGGGCTGGCCCGCCATCTGGCGGTGCTGCCAGCCTCCGAGCTGACTGCAGCCAACTATCGCGAGTTCCTCAGCCAGTTGGCGCAGGAGGAGGGGTGGCACTGCCTCCATTATGATCAGGGCCAGTTGGCCGAGCTGGGGGCTGGCGCCTTCTTGGCCGTGGCCCGTGGCTCGGAAGACAATCAGGGTGCCATGGTCAAGCTCAGCTACTACCCCCCCAAGCCGGTGCGCCGTATTGCGCTGGTAGGCAAGGGCATTTGTCACGACTCCGGCGGCTACAACCTCAAGATCTCCGGCAGCATGTATGGCATGCATCTCGACATGGGAGGCAGCGCGGTGGCCCTCGGTACCCTCTATGCCATCAGCAGAGCCCAGCTACCCTATGAAGTTCACTGCTGGCTGGCTATTGCCGAGAACCATATCGGTCCTCATGCCTATCGACCCGGGGAAGTCGTCACGGCCATCAACGGTACCACCATCGAAGTGGTCGATACCGATGCGGAGGGGCGGATGGTGCTTGCTGATACGCTGGCGATGGCGGCGCAGGATACCCCGGATCTGCTGATCGACTACGCCACCCTGACCGGTGCCTGCAAACGGGCGCTGGGCAGCCGTTACAGCGGCGTCTTTACCAACCGCAGCGAATGGCTGGTATCGCTGGTCAATATGGGACAGCGTAGCGGCGAGCGGGTTTGGCCGTTTCCACTCGATGAGGATTATGACGACAACATCGAGAGTGAATGGGCCGATCTGCTGCAGTGCGCGCCGGGCAGCTCCCCGGATCATATCGATGCGGCCCGTTTTCTCTCCCATTTCGTCCCCGAGCAGACTCCCTGGCTGCATTTTGACCTGAGCGGTTTTCGCAACAAGGGAGGCAACGGGGTGGTTTCAAGCGAAGTAACAGGCTTTGGCGTGCGTCTGACGCTGGATCTGCTGGCCAGTCCGCTGGGCAGAACGGGGCGCCACAGCATGGAACAACCTGACTGATGACAAGGATTTTTGTGAACAAGACAAGCTATGACTGGGTGCTGTTCGATCTGGATGAGACCCTGCTCGATTTCCCGGTGACACAGGCGCTGGAGCAAACCTTTCGCCACTATGGCGTACAGGTGGATGAGGCTGGCATGGCGGCCTATCACACCCTAAACCACGGTCTGTGGCAGCAGTACAACAATGGCGAAATCGATGCTACAGCACTGCAAGAGACCCGTTTTTCCCTCTTTGCCGAGCAGGTCAATGTTGACCCCATGGTGATGAACAACACCTTTTTGGCGCAGATCGTTGCCTTGAGCATGCCCCTTGATGGGGTAGTGGAGACGCTACAGCTGCTGAAGGAGAAGGTGAAGATGGGCATCATCACCAACGGCTTCAGCGTTCCCCAGCGAGGCCGACTTGGCAAGCTGGGCTGGAGCGAGTGGTTCGCCCCCCTGGTGATTTCCGACGAGATCCGGGTTACCAAGCCAGATCCCGCCATTTTTCAGCACACCCTCTCACTGATGGGGGCTCCGGATCCGGCCAGAGTGTTGATGGTGGGCGACAATCCCAAGACCGATATTGCCGGTGCGGCTGCGCAGGGGCTTGCTACCTGCTGGTATAACCCGGGCAAACAGAATAGTGAGTGCGATGCCACTCACGAGATCCATCACTTCTCCCATCTGGCCGGCATTGTGCTTGGTCAGTCGTGCAGTTGAAGTGGTTCCTGATAGGTTATTTCACGGAACCTGCTTAGAGAACGGGAGAGCCATCGGCTCTCCCGTTATTATTCGGCGAGCAGCACAGAGGTATAGCGGGTCAGGATCTGCTGATATTCGGGGCTTTGTTTGAGTTGGTCGATCGCCTGATTGAGCCGATCCAGCTGGGCTTGCGATGTGCTCTTCTTGCTGAGCATCAGGTGAACCGGAGTGCGCTCGATATGCAGCAGGATATGGAGCTTCTTCAGGGTGATGCCCTGATGCTCCCACTCCTGCAGGCTGTTCGGGTCGAGGATAAACCCCTGGATCCGCCCGCCGTTGAGCATCTTGAGCAGTTGCTCCAGGGTGAATCGCTCCTGTAGCCGAGGTTTCACCTTGGGGTCGGCGACAAGGCGGCGAAACGCCTCGCCGTAGTCAAACCCCTTGAGCAGACCGATATGAAAATCGGGAGTATTGATCAGCTGTTCCAGAGTAGTGATGTTGCGCCAGCGTGGTTCATCCTCCTTGCGGATGATGATGACCGTTTCCTCTTCCCGATAGGCATGGCTGAAGCGGGCATATTGCTGACGCTCGGTGGTGATGTTGGCGGACATGGCCAGTTGAACCGTGCCAAATTCCAATTCGTGCAGCACCCTTGTCCAGGGCATTTCGATGAAGCGAGCCTGATAGTCAGCTCGCTGCAGGATGGCATTGAGCAGTTCGATATCCAGCCCTTGCAGCTGATGCTGTTCATTGCGATAGCTGAACGGCTGCCAGTCGCCCCAGCCAACGACCAAAGACTCCTGTGCGGCGGCCTGACAGCATAAACACCATAACAACAAGAGTCTGTACACGACTCATCCCCTCGAACCGGCTCATATAGTCGAGTATTGGACAGGAATGGCAGTGTCACCAGTGAGGCAGTAAAGAGAGGATGCACCGGTTGGTGCATCTTTCAGAGCTCGTGGGCGTGGAATCCCTTGCGATAGCGGGCTTCGCAGCGCGGGCAGCGTTGCAGGGTCGGATCCTGCTCCAGCGATTCGATGGCCAGTGGTTCTTCGCAGTCGGAACAGAGGCCGTAGAGGCCGAGATCCATCTGACAGAGTGCGGCATCGATCCGTTTGAGATGTGCCACGCTCTGCTCCACTTTGGGCAGATCCAGCCGGCTGGTCAGCTCGACCAGTTGATCCTGTTCGCAGTGATCCAGCTTTTCGGCCCACTCGTCACGGCGACAGGCTTTCAGCTGACCGATCAGCGTTTCTCGTACCTGGGCCCAGTCGGACAGCAGGCGATTACGCCAGACAGTCAACTGTGCTTGCGTCATTTCACACACATTATCCCCCACAGGACAGACGACAGATTCGGGGCAGTATAGGGATCCGATAACTTTATCAAGATGATATGAGTCAAGTTAACGACGGTTAGCCGTGGCTTTTGGCCGCTTGCAGCAAGGCATCGCGGATGGGATCCGTCTCTTTGAGTACCCGGATATCCTGAAACAGCAGATCTGCTTCCGGGTATTCCCGCTTGAGATAGCTGAACCACTGTTTGATCCGGCTGGGGTAGTAGTCAGCCTTTTCGCTGGCCAAGTCCTGCTCGGTGTAGCTCACCATCAATTGCAGTACCTCGGCCCAGCTCATGTGGGGGCAGCCGGTTTTCATCACGTTGGCCAGATTGGGCAGGGAGATGGCGCCGCGCCCGACCATCAGGGAGTCGCAACCGGAGACGCTGGCACAAGTCAGGGCATCCTGATGATCCCAGATCTCTCCGTTGGCCGTGACGGGGATTGGTAAGGCGCGGCGAATGGCATCCACATACCCCCAGTGGGCGGGCGCCTTGTACCCTTCTCGCTTGGTGCGGGCATGGACGGCCAGCTCGTTGGCGCCACCTTGATGAACGGCATGAGCGTTCTCCAGATAGAGATCCTTGTCATCGTAACCGAGGCGAATTTTGGCGCTGACCGGCAGATGGGCGGGCACCGCGTCGCGCACTGCCTTGACGATGCGATAGATGGTCTCGGGTTCTTTGAGCAGCACTGCGCCGCCCTTGCTCTTGTTGACGGTGGGGGCGGGGCAGCCGAAGTTGAGATCGACCCCGGGGGAGCCCAGCTCGATGGCGCGTCTGGCATTTTCAGCCAGCCACTCGGGATGTTGGCCCAGCAGCTGGACCCGCACCGGGGTTCCTGCACGGGTTTTGCCATCTTGCAGCAGTTCGGGGCAGAGGCGATAGAAGACCTTGGCAGGCAGCAGCTGATCAACGACCCGGATAAATTCGCTTACGCAGAGATCGTAATCGTTGACGGAGGTCAGTACCTCCCGCATCAGGTGATCCAGTACCCCCTGCATGGGGGCCAAAATAACGCGCATAACTGCTTTCCGAAGAGATAAGGAGAAAAAAGAGGGCAGATTGTAGTGGGGTTGTGTCCCGCTGTCAGCTATCAGCCGAACTCTGTTAGGCTAGACAGGCATAAACAGAGATGAGAGGTGGCAATGCAGCGCTGGTGTCTGATGATCTTGGGGTGGCTGGCCTTTGTGACCGGCATTGTCGGCATCGTGTTGCCACTGCTGCCGACAACCCCCTTCATGCTGCTGGCGGCCGCCCTGTTTGCTCGTTCTTCCCCCCGTTTTCACCACTGGCTGCTAAGCCATCCCTGGTTTGGCCCACCCATTGCAGACTGGCAGCAGTATCGCGGTATTCGCCGCCATGCACGGCGGCGCGCCATAATCTTCATTCTGCTCACCTTCTCGGTGTCGCTGGCGGTGGTGCCGCTGCCATGGGTCAGGGGGTTGTTGCTTCTCATAATGGTGATCCTGCTCACCTGGTTAATGCGCCTGCCGGTGCTGGAGCCAGTTGCAATGGAGAAGTGAAGTCCCTAAGCTATTGCGGCAATAATGCTATGGAGTCGGCCTGTCATTCTTGCGTGACAGGCTTTTTTATTTCCCGCTGGCGGGAAGACTAAGATAAAACGGCCATCTGGGTCGAAAAACAAACGGTCAAACCATGAATCCGGAAACCCTGAAATTTATCGAAGCGAGCATCAAGACCATTCCCGACTATCCGAAGCCGGGCATCCTGTTTCGCGACATTACCAGCCTGATCGAAAATGCCGAGGCGTTCAAAGCCACCATCGATCTGCTGGCCAATCACTATCGTGATCAAGGGATCACCAAGATTGTTGGTACCGAGGCTCGCGGCTTCATCTTTGGCGCGCCGGTTGCCTACGCCATGGGTCTGGGCTTCGTGCCGGTCCGCAAGCCGGGCAAACTGCCCCGCGCTGTCATCGAGGAGTCCTATGCCCTCGAATACGGCACCGACACCCTGCAACTGCACACCGACGCCATCGTGCCCGGTGACAAGGTACTGGTAGTGGACGATCTGCTGGCGACCGGCGGCACCGTCGATGCCACCGTCAAGCTGATCCGTCGCGCTGGCGGTACTGTGGCCGATGCGGCATTCATCATCTCCCTGCCGTCTCTCGGTGGTGATGCCCGCCTGACCGCCGCTGGCGTCAAGGTGGTCTCTCTGGTTGAACTGCCGGGCGAATAAGCCCCCGGTTTGATCAACAGGCTGCTATCGTCAGCCTGTTGCCAGCCTCCAAACCGGTGCCCGTGCGGGCATCGGTTTGAAATTCAAGCGATCCCTCCCGCTCTGACCGATAGCCGATACAGCCTCCCGTCCATTTGTGTTAGCATCCGGCCTCAATGCCCTGTATTCCCTGCATGATGGATTTATGAGCTATCAGGTTCTGGCGCGTAAATGGCGCCCCCATACGTTTGAACAAGTGGTTGGTCAGCAACATGTGCTGACTGCCCTGACCAACGCCCTGGATCAGGGACGGCTGCATCACGCCTATCTGCTGAGCGGCACCCGCGGCGTCGGCAAAACCACTATCGCCCGTATTCTGGCCAAGAGCCTCAACTGCGAGCAGGGGATCAGCAGCCATCCGTGTGGCGTCTGCGATACCTGCCGCGAGATCGATCAGGGCAACTTTGTCGACCTGCTGGAGATCGATGCGGCGTCGCGTACCAAGGTGGAAGATACCCGCGAGCTGCTCGACAACGTGCAATACCGCCCGGCCCGTGGTCGCTTCAAGGTCTATCTCATCGATGAAGTGCACATGTTGTCGCGCCACAGCTTCAACGCGCTGCTGAAAACCCTGGAAGAGCCGCCCCCCTATGTGAAGTTTCTGCTGGCCACCACGGATCCGCAGAAGCTGCCGATTACCATTCTCTCGCGCTGCCTGCAGTTTCATCTGAAGAGTCTGGATCAGACCCAGATCGCCAAGCAGCTCGAATGGGTGCTGGATCAGGAGGGGCAGCCCTTCGAACCGCGCGCCCTGCTGGCTTTGGCCAAAGCGGCTGACGGCAGTATGCGCGATGCCCTGAGCCTGACCGATCAGGCGCTGGCGCACGGCAACGGCAGCGTCCGCCTCGACAGTGTGCTGACGATGTTGGGCACGCTCGATCACCGTCATCTGCACCAGCTGCTGGAAGCCATTTTGCGGCAGGATGCGCCAGCGACCATGGCCAAGATCAGCGAGATCGCCACCCTTGGCCCCGATTTTGACCAGCTTCACGCCGAGCTGGAGGGGTTGCTCCACCGCATCGCCATGGCCCAGCTGCTGCCTGCCAGCGTGCAGGAGCAGGGGGCGGATGCCGATTCCCTGCTGCAACTGGCTAAGGCGATGAGCCCGGAAGAGGTGCAGCTCAGCTATCAGATTGTGCTGGGTGGCCGCAAAGATCTGCCCTGGGCACCCGATGGCCGCACCGCGCTGGAGATGACCTGCCTGCGGATGCTCGCTTTCTCGCCTCGGCGCGAGGTATTGCACCCCGCCACGCTGACGGCGCTTCCCCCATCCATGACTGGCTCGGCCAGCACGGGAATGGGGGCTGCCCCGATATCGCCGGGAAAGCGCCCGGCCGCTGAGCCTGCAACTCATACTCCACACCCTGCACAGACGGCTTCTGCCGATGCCATGACGGCCACGGCCGAGGTAACCGGTCAGGATGAGGAGAGCGGTGAAGAGGAGGCGCAAGCCGCCCAGCTCTTCAGCCAGCAGGATGAGTTGCTGCGCGAGGCGGCCGGTATGGGTTATCAGGCCGAGCCGGCCCCGCTCTCTGGCGCGCATAGCGGCATGGCGGTTGATACTGCGAGCTGTGGAGAGGGGTCTGCTGCAAACCCTAATCCATCGGTACCAACCGACACTGCGCAGATGGCCGCTGCAGAGATGGCACCTGCACAGATGACGTCTGTACCGATGGATAGCGTTCCGGCTGCATCTGCTTCGGAAGCGCCCGAACCTGTATCGGCGGTATCGAGCATGCAAAGCCTGCTTGGCAAACGCAATATGCTGCGTAGTCGCCAGCGTGGAGAGAGCAGCGCAGCTGCTCCTGCTCCTCGGGCGGTGCCAGTTGCGCCAGCTCGTCAGGCAGTTGTCTCTGCGCCAGCACCTCAGCCGCAGAGCGCGCCGTCATCCGCTATCAACCAAACAGCCACCCCGAGTGCTCCCGCCATGGGCCAGTTTGGCGAGCTGCCGCCGGTGGATCTCTACGCCGAAAATTATGATGAGGCGGGTGATAGCGGGGATTACGAGGAGTATCTCAGCCAGAGCTTTATGGCCTCGCCCGTGCCTGAGCCTGCCCGCAGTGCGCCCAATCGCACCGCGGCCCCCGCTACCCAGCCTGCACAGCCAACCGACCTGCCACCCTGGGATCTGGCTGGGCAGCCTAGCTATCGACCTGGTGAGCGCAGTGCCACTGAGCCTGCAGTGACGCCTGCTCCTGCGACCCAGCCAATGACCTCGACGGTGGCGGCTGCCCCTGTGGCGCAGAGCGAGCCCGCCCAGCCAGTGATGGAGACCATCGACTGGGACGAGCTCGAGAGCGATGAGGAGCCGCAAGAGGGGGAGGCGACCCGCCTTATCCCTTCCTCACTGCTCAATGGTTGTGGTGACTCCTGGGCCGAGCTGATTGCTCACACCCAGGTAGGTGGTCGGTTGCGCCAGCTCGCCATCAACTCGGTGATGACGCGGGAAGGAGACAAAGTGTTGCTGACCCTCAAGCCCGAGCAGCGCCATCTGGTGAGCGACAAGGCGCGCGCCGATCTGGCCGAGATCATCGGGCCTGCGCTGGGGCAACCGGTACAGGTCGAGGTGACGCTCGGCGTGGTGCCTGACAAGGAGACCCCCCTCGAGATCGAGCATCGCCTCTATCTGGGGGTGCGCGAGCAGGTGACCCGGGATCTGGAGCAGGATCCCAACGTACAGTTTTTAGTTCAGCGGTTTGGTGCCGTGCTCCATCACGAGAGCATCGAGCCCCTCAACCGCTAAATTCCGTGGCCGGGAGCTGACTCCCGGTTGAAAAGCAGTTTGGCTGTCCCCATCTAGGACAGACAAGCCCACAGCCCGGCGCTGGATGCCGGATTTCAAGACGAGAGACGACATATGTTTGGTAAAGGTGGAATGGGTAACCTGATGAAACAGGCCCAGCAGATGCAAGAGCGTATGCAGAAGATGCAAGAGCAGCTTGCCCAGATGGAAGTGACCGGTGAAGCCGGTGCCGGCATGGTCAAGGTCACCATGACGGGCAGCCACAGCGTACGTCGCATCGAGATCGATCCCTCCCTGATGGAAGATGACAAGGAGCTGCTGGAAGATCTGGTTGCCGCCGCTTGCAACGATGCCGTGCGTCGTGTGGAAGAGCAGAACAAGACCAAGATGGGCGAGCTGACCGGTGGCATGCAATTGCCGCCAGGGTTCAAGATGCCGTTTTAAGGCATAAAACCATTTAGGTTCAATGCCTTATGCTTTGGCCTGTTGCTCGTGGGTCATATATGGGTCAACAACACCCAGTTTCTCAGCCAGTTCATTCCTGTAATTAGGGTTGTCCTTGCTAACCCACTGAGCATAAATGGTGCGGATCATCCCCCAGTCTTTGTGACCAAGTTGCTTGGCCAGATAGCTGGATGAGCACCCGCCATCAGAAGCATTGAGGCATAGCTATGGCGCAGCTGATACGGTTCTCTATGTGTCAGCTGCGCTTTTCTTGGTAGACGAGCCCAATAGCCCGGCGCTGTAAACAGTTCGGGTCTGATGTACGGCATATTCTCCCTCCCCAAAAAGACGCTTCGCCTCATCCCCTCACGCGGCTTGTTATGACACTGTGGCTGGGTGATTAGGGGAAGATACGAACAAGTCATTTTCTTATCGAACGAGTCCCCGTCGGTTTCGTGGATGAGGTTCAGCATGAGTCACGTTCCCACCTTCCCTAAACGCCTTAGGAAAATAGAACATATAAATAATGGAAAGCTAGTCTTACTATTTTAATTTTAGTTCATACTGATTCGGAATATTCTGATAATGATGTGCTGGAGCCTAAAGGGCTAGATTCCATTGTAGTCAATGCATAGAATGAAAATTAGATGTTGACAACAACTAGGAGCTGCTATGCAAATCCAGGTTTTTGAAAAGACATTTAGGCTTGCAGGGGAAAATGAGCAAGTTGCTCAATTTACATTTACTACATCAGGAGCATTGCACATTTGGTTTTCTGAGATAGGCCTACAGATGGAGGCTCATCGAAACCAACTACGCATTCAAAATCATACGATTATCTACACCGGTGGACTGGATTATGGTGAACACCGCGCCCATTGGGCTTTGACGCTTCATGCAGAAGATATCAAAGAGTTTAAGAAAATTATGTCGAGATTTCACCTAAACAGATATCTGGCTGTTCACAGTTAGCGCCGACAAGTCTAATTTTGATAATTTTCAAGATAGTGTAAAACGTAAGTTTTTTGATATCGAGCTAACACCTGTGCTCGAGATGCAAGTAGTGCCGTCCTTTGCCACTACGTATTTTGTCGAGCCAACCCTTGGTTCCTCTGGTCTGGTAATCTGGCAATTTTCGTAGCGACGGCTTTGGTGGTCATAGGGTAGTTGCAAATAGCATGGTAGGGAAGCTGTTCTATTATCGGGTTCGCACTCCTATGACCACATTTTTTATTTAATATCTGGCCCTTCGCATGGTTTATACCTTCCAGGTGGCCAAGATGTGGCAGGTGTAAAATGTAGACTGCACTATATCCCACTGACTTTTAAACTGTCGCAGAACGATCTGAACGAAAAGGCTAGCCTGCTTGCAAGCACTAGCCATTTTACCAATTCAGGAAAAACGGCAGGAGCAACGCCATGTTGTATCTCGACAAACAGACAGCCGAACGGCGCATCAAGGAGCTCGAGCAACAGTTGGAGCAAATGAGGCTAAAGGCCGAATTTTTTGAAGCTGTTGTTGAAGAACTGAAAATGGACTACGGAATTTCCATTTTAAAAAAGCGAGCAACGCAATCCTGTGAGTCTTATTGTTGTGGCAGTTCGCAAGGCTGACCATCGTCAGGATTTGTCGGTTTCTTGGGATAAGCCATTAGGCTTGATCCAAGTGCTACCGGGTTGCAGACCTAAATAGGGGGCTTCCTTGTTGCCCAGAATGCACGAATATAATAAAGGAGTTTAAGGTGAAAAAAGGGGCATATTACTTTTACTTGTTTGGTTTGATTTTTTGTTGCAGCTCAAGAAAATGATGCACTATCAGTAGCGAGAGCATGGCTTGAAACCGTTGATGCTGGATATTATAACCAAAGCTACGAATTAACTGATAATGCATTCAAGTCTGAGTTGTCTGTCTCTCAATGGCATGATGCATTGGACAAGTTTCGTCATCCTTTAGGTATGGTTGTTCTACGTTCTGAGATTGCACAGGAGAAATCAGAATGCCTGCCTGGTAGACCTGATGGGAAGTACATGACCATACAGTTTATTACCAAGTTTGAGTATGCTGGATCTGCTATTGAGACTATTACTTTGAGTAAAGATAGTGGTGATTGGCTTCCTGTAGGTTACTTCATTAAATAAATTATCTACTAGAGAGTATAAGGGGGCATTAATCAGCTTATCGCCTGATTACACTATTAGTCAGGGGCAAGGTGAATGTGTCCTGGGGAAATGGATTATATTACTTGCACTCTCTTATTGTTATTCCGTATGAATACGGTAAATGACGCTATATGGGGGCCGTTTGTTTCACAATTTGCGCACTATAACCATTCTCTTGTTTGGGCAACTGGCAGGTGAATATCATCTCCATACACTGTTATCAAAAAGTACCATTTCAACCGATAGAAGGCATGATCAGATTGAGTTATCACGTCGCGACCCTACTCATATTCAGGGTGAGCGTGTCGGGAAGGGTGTTGCAAAGTGCCACGGCGTTTTGGCATCTGTCAGGAGAGACGGCATAATGGCGCCTCACTGAGGAGACGTTATGAAATATATTGGAGCCCACGTCAGCGCATCTGGCGGGGTGGAAAACTGCATCGCCCGCGCCCAGGCCATCGGGGCCAACGCATTTGCGCTTTTTACCAAGAATCAGCGTCAGTGGCAGGCGGCCCCCTTGTCGGATGCCACCATCCGCGCCTTCAAGGCGGCCTGCGACAAGGCCGGTTTTCTGCCGGAGCAGATCCTGCCCCACGACAGTTACCTCATCAATCTGGGTCACCCCGATCCCGATGGCCTTGCCAAATCCCGCGATGCGTTTCTCGATGAGATGAAGCGCTGCGAGCAGCTGGGGCTGTGTTATCTGAATTTTCACCCCGGCAGCCATCTCAAGCAAATTCCCGAGGCAGCCAGCCTAAAGCTGGTGAGCGAGTCCATTAACTGGGCGCTGGAGCGCAGTGAAGGGGTGACGGCGGTCATCGAAAATACCGCCGGGCAGGGGACCAACCTCGGCTGGTCGTTCGAACACCTCGCCACCATCATCGAGGGGGTGGAGGACAAGAGCCGGGTCGGGATCTGCTTCGATACCTGCCACGCCTTTGCTGCGGGTTATGATCTGCGCACCGCCGAGAGCTGCGCCACTGTCTTTGCCGAGTTCGACCGCACGGTGGGTTTTCAGTATCTCAAGGGGATGCATATTAACGGCGCCAAGTGCACCTTCGGCAGTCGGGTCGATCGCCACCATAGCTTGCGCGAGGGGAATCTGGGGGAGGCGGTATTCCACCACATCATGAACGATGACCGTTTTGATCGCATTCCGCTGATCCTCGAGACCATCGACGAGTCCATCTGGGGCGAGGAGATCAGCTGGTTGCGCAGCCTGGCGAAGTGATACTCAGCGAGCAAATAAAAGGGAGGGAGCCATGGCTCCCTCTTTGCTTTGTACCTTTCAGCAGTTGGCGTGCCGGTTTGTTTGCGGCGTTATGATCGTGCGTTACTCCGCGCTGATCACCTCGGCATCGTTCAGCTGGGCCCGGCAGAAGTGGATAAAGTGGCGCAGGGAAGCGGAGTGGTACTTCTGCTTGTGCCAGATAAGGGAGAGCTGGCGCGGGAAGCGGCGGGTGAGGGGCAGGGCGACCAGCCGGCCATCAGCCAGACGATCCGAGGCGGCGAGGCGGGAGATGAAAGAGATGCCGAGCCCCTTCTCCACCGCCAGCATCACGGATTCCAGGGTGTTGAGCTCAAGGCCTGGTTGCCAGTTGGGCAGGCCGGGCTGGATTTGGCGGATAAACTGCTCGCGGCTGCCGGATTGGGGCTCACGCAGCACCCAGGTCTCACCACCCAGCCGGGAGAGGGAGAGATCCACCTGGTTGGCCAGCGGGTGATCAGGGTGGGCGATCACCAGCATCTCGTCCTGCAGCCAGGGTTCGGTGACGAGATCGGGATGGTGGTTTTCCCCCTCGATCAGTGCCATATCCAGCTCGAAGTTGGCGAGTGCGTGGCAGAGCAGATGGGTATTGTTGATGGTCACCTTGGGGGGGAGCCCCAGCTCCTGCTTGCTGGTGGCGAGCAGGGTGGGGAGCAGGTAGTTGCCGATGGTCTGGCTGGCGCCAAGACGCAGCTGGCCGCTCGGCTCGGCATCGGCACGAAACAGGTTTTCGATATCCTGCATCCGGGTCAACAGCTCTTCGGCGGCCGGTTGCAGCAGGCGCCCCTCGTTGTTGAGCTGCAATCTGGGGTGGATGCGATCAAACAGCGGCGTGGCGAGCTGGCGCTCCAACTCCTGCAGTGACTGGGAGACGGCCCCCTTGCTCAGACAGAGTTCGTTGGCAGCCAGGCCAAGGTTGCCGTAGCGGGCGATGGTGGCGAACACCTTCAGCTGTTGCAGGGTCAGTTTCATCGTGTTTGGTAATCCTGAATGAGTGATTCAATTCATTTAGATATCGTAAACGATAAGGGGCCATTATCCTATCGCCATAGTCATCAATAGAAAGGTGTCATCATGATCGCAAGAACCCGTAAATCCCTGGCTGCCGCGCCAACCCCCATGGCGGGTCTGGCGCTGGGCATTGCCAGTCTCGGTTGGTGTTGGGAGAATGCAGGTCACTTCGATGGACGGATGCAGCTGCTGGTGATCCTTACCTTCAAGTTTTTGTTCCACCCGAACCTGCTGATGCAGGATCTGGCACACCCGGTAGTTGGTAGCGTCGTGCCGACCTATGCCATGGGCACCATGGTGGTCTCCAAGGCGCTCGGTATGCTGGCTCCGCAAGCGGGCGAAGCGCTCTGGCTGTTTGCCGTGGCCGTTCACCTGTTGTTCCTGGCTACCTTCATCTGGCATCGCGCCAAAGAGTTCGAGATCCACCACATGGTGCCGAGCTGGTTCGTACCGCCGGTCGGGATCATCGTGGCTGACGTCGCCTTCCCAGGCGGTCAGTTTGCGCCGCTGGCCAATGTGCTGCTCTGGTTCGGGGTCATCTGCTACGGTCTGATGCTGCCGCTGATGCTCTATCGTCTCATCTTCAGCCACGAAGTACCGGATGCAGCCAAGCCGACCATCGCCATTCTGGCGGCGCCGGCAAGCCTCTCGCTGGCCGGCTACCTGACTGTCAGCCAGGATCCCTCCCTGCTGCTGGTGGCCATGCTGTTTGGTATCGCGATCCTGATGACCGGCATCATCTATCTGGCTTTCATCAAACTGCTGCGTCTGCCCTTCTCGCCGGGTTATGCCGCCTTCACCTTCCCGCTGGTGATCGGTGCCACCGCCCTGTTCAAAGTGGCTCATCTGGTGGAAGGGTTTGAGCAGAGCGCTCACTATGTCGAGCAGATCCGTCTGCTGGCCCACTTTGAGCTGGGAGTTGCCACCGTCATCGTCGGTTATGTTGCCCTGCGTTACCTGATGTTTTTTCTGCCGCAGCGTGATACTGAAATGAACCACGGCATTGCCCGCCAGGGGGCTCATCGTTAAATCTTGAAGATGCGACGTCGGAAAATGGTTAAGCAGTGCGCTCTGGGAGCGACGGGATAAACGACCAGTCATACGATGGATGGACAAAGAGCCACCCACCTGGTTGTGTAATAAGTAAAATGCCCCGCCATGCGGGGCATTTTTTTACCTTTTCGCCACTTCTGTCGTACGAAACTTCCTATCGTGTGTGATATAGCGGATTTAACTGGTATTACCTGTCAGGGCGTCTACAATACACCACCTTTTTGACGTAAACCGTGAATCATGTCCCCCCAAGATCCCCTGTTCAACCCCGCTTTTGAAGTTCGTTTCCTTCACCCCCGTTACTGGTTCAGCTGGCTGGCACTCGGTGTGTTGATGGTGCTTGCGTTTGTTCCGGTGCGTCTGCGCGACCGGTTGGCCGAGGGGCTGGCCCCGCTGGTGTTTCGTATCTCGAAAAAACAGCTCTATATCGCCAGAACCAATCTGGAGATCTGCTTTCCGCACAAGAGTCCGGCCGAGCGCGACGACATCGCATTGACCTCGATCCGGGTGGGGCTCAAGAGCCTGCTTGGCTTCGGTGAGTTCACCATGCGCAGCGAGCGTTATCTGATGAGCCGGATGCAGGTGAGTGGCTGGGAGCATATCGAAGCGGAGCAGGCGGCCGGTCGGCCGGTGATCCTGGTGGTACCCCATACCTGGCCGGTGGATGCCGCCGGTTACTGCTTTACCCGCCGTGGGGTGCCCATGTGCACCATGATGAAGCGGGCGCGCAACCCGGTCTTTGACTGGCACCTCAACCGGGCCCGCGCCAAAAATGGTTGCCGTGTATATGAGCGCAGCGCCGGCATCAAGGCGGTGATCCGTACCATCAAGAGTGGTCGCAGCTTCTTCTATCTGCCGGATCAGGATCATGGTCGCGAGAAGAGTATTTTCGCCCCCTTCTTTGGCCACTCGAAGGCCACCTTGCCGGCGCTGTCGCGGCTGGTGGAGGTGAGTGGCGCCAAGGCGGTGCCGCTGCTGGCCTGCTATGACGAAGAGAATCACTGCTATCGGCTGGAGATTGAGGCACCGTTCGACAACTATCCAACCGCCGATGTGATGGCCGATACCTGCCGGATGAACGACACGGTGCAGCGGCAGCTGACCCGTCATCCCGGCCAGTACATGTGGTTCCTCAAGATCTTCGATACACGCGAGGATCAGGAGGGGCTCGATGGCCTCTACGAGGCGGGCATCCAGCGCATTCGTCAGGGGCTCTCTCCTTACGCCTGAGTGCGCACAGTCTGGCGGCAGCTATTGCGGTCTGCCGGATAAAAATGGCCCCGCGAGGGCCATTTTTTGATCCCGAGTGGGATGGCCATGACCTCTGCGAATGGGAGCCAAGGGGCACAGGGTAGAAAAAAATGTCAGGATAACTACAATAACCGTTTGTTTTTCATGACTTGATGGCTGACATGTCCCCATTAGATCCGGTATTTGACACCACATTTCATCCCCGTCTGCTCCACCCCAAATGGTGGGCTAGCTGGTGTGCGCTGGGTTTGCTCTCCCTGCTTGCATTCATCCCGGCGCGCGTGCGGGACGGCTTTGCCAATCTGGTGGCGCCCACTCTGCTGCGTTTTTCGAAAAAGCAGGCCTATATCGCCGATACCAACCTCAAGATCTGTTTTCCCGAGCTGGATGAGGCTGCTCGCGCAGCCCTGCTGCTCAAATCGATCCGGGTCGGCCTCAAGACCTTTATGGGCTTTGGCGAGCTGACCTGGCGCAGTCCGGCACACCTGCTGCGCAACATCAAGGTGAGCGGCTGGGAGCATATCGAGGCGGAGCGGGCCGCTGGCCGACCTGTTATCCTGGTCGTTCCCCACACCTGGGCCGTGGACATGCTGGGGCGCTACTTCCCGCTACAGGGGATGAGCATGTGCACCATGATGAAGAGCGCCAAGGATGAGGTGTTCGACTGGTATATCAACCGGGAGCGGGCCAAGGGGGGCAAGGTGTATGAGCGCAGCGTAGGCATCAAGCCGGCGATCAAGTCCGTGCGCGGCGGTGCCAGCTTCTTCTACCTGCCGGATCAGGATCATGGTCGGGAGGCGAGCGTCTTCGCCCCCTTCTTTGGCCATCCCAAAGCGACCCTGCCGGCGCTACCCAAGCTGGTGAAGCTGACCGGCGCCAAGGCGGTGCCCATCTTCGCCAGCTATGACGAGGATGCCGGCTGCTATCTGCTGGAGATTGAACCGCCGTTCGATCCTTACCCCACTGCGGATGCGATGGCGGATGTGGTCGCCATGAACCGCATGGTGGAGCAGCAGGTGACTCGCCACCCCGAGCAGTACATGTGGTTTCTCAAGATTTTCGAAACTCAGGAGCATCAGGAGGGGCCGGATGGCCTCTATGAGGCGGGGATCCAGCGGATCCGCCAGGGATTGCCCCCCGAGCCCTGAGTTGAACTGGCCCGCTTGCGGGCCATTTTTGTTGCCGTGGCACGCCCGTAGGGGAATTTTCAGTGCCGGGAGATGGACAAACAGCGGGCAGGCAGTGGATAACTGAGTGTCCGGACAGAAAAATGGGCAGGTGGACGTGCAACAGACAATTTTGCAACGGGCAGAGAGAGTGAAAGGGCGGTCATGAAAGTTCCAAATCGAATCCAACCCCTGGTTGATGACGGCCTGGTTGACGAGGTCATCAGCCGGTTGATGAGCGGCAAAGAGGCCGATGTCTACGTGGTGCGCTGCGGCGACGAAACTCGCTGCGCCAAGGTATACAAGGAGGCGTCCAAGCGCAGCTTCAAGCAGGCGGTGGTCTATCAGGAGGGGCGCCGGGTGCGCAACAGCCGCAGCGCCCGCGCCATGGAGAAGGGCTCCAAGTACGGTCGAAAGCAGCACGAAGAGGTGTGGCAGAGCACCGAGGTGGATGCCCTGTTCAAGCTGGCGGCAGCTGGCGTGCGGGTGCCAAAGCCCTATGTCTGTCTCGATGGCGTGTTGTTGATGGAGCTGGTCACCGATGCCGATGGCAATGTGGCACCCCGCCTCAACGACGTGGCTCTCAACCATGAGCAGGCGCTGGCGGATCACGCCAAGGTGATTGGGTATGTGGTACGCATGCTCTGCGCCGGTCTTATTCACGGCGATCTTTCCGAGTTCAACGTGCTGGTGGATGAGCAGGGGCCCGTGATCATCGATCTGCCGCAGGTGGTGGATGCGGCCGCCAACAATCAGGCCAGAGCCATGCTGGAGCGGGACGTCAACAACATGCGCAACTACTACGGCATGTATGCCCCCGAGCTGCTCAAAACGAACTACGCCAGAGAGATGTGGGCCCTTTACGAGGACGGCAAGCTCACGCCCCAGAGCGAGCTGACCGGTCAGTTCGAGGAGAGCCGGGAGGCCATCGATCTCGATGCCGTGCTTGACGAAATCGCCAGTGCCGAAGAGGAGGCTTATGCCCGTCAGGCACGGATGAAGGCTGAGCAGGAAGACAACTACTGAGGGTTTGCCACTCTCGCCACCAGAGCGCCCTCGGGGCGCTTTTTTTATTGCTCTGGGCTGGTTATGTTTGGGCGTGTTTTATCGGATGGGGCAGAGGGAATATCCGGTAGATCGCCAACCAGCAACGATCTCCCGGATGGAAGCGTCGTTCCAGCCATACTCCGCCTGCTTTCGCAATCACCCTGCGGGAGGCCTGATTCTGTTCGTCGCAGCTGACCAATACCGGCTTGCTCAAAATGCGTTGCTGTACCCAGCCAAGCAGCAAGCTCGCAGCCCCTTCGCCACGGCGGGAGGGGCGGGTTTCGTAACCGATGTGGCCCAGCCACTGTTGGCTGGCCTCATTGTCATCGTGGCGCAGGCGCAAGGTGGCGAGGATCTCCCCGGCATCGAGGGCAAAATAGGTGGTGGTGGTCGGATAGCCGCTGGGCAGGTTATGCCCAGCGGCATGATCCAGCAGCGCTTGTAGCCAGCTGTCAGGATCAAATTGCGCGACCTGATAGATGGGCAATCCGGCTTCGGCACACTCGGCCACATAGTTGCGATAGGCAGCTGCATCGGTCAGGCGAGCCGGGCGGCATTCATAGCGGGTCGGCACTGGCTGCTCCCGAGCAGTGGGGGTTTCACCTGCCATTCAATCTGCGGCCACGACCGGCAGCCGCATGACATTGGCCTCCCGGCCGAGGTGGGACAGCAGGCGGCGCACATCGTCGAGGCGGATAATCAGGGTGGCGGTATTGACCAGCGGATGGCACTGCACCTGTTCGGCCTGCCAGATGGCCTCGTCCACCACCAGCTCTACCGCGTTTTCCCTGTCGCGCACCATGGCGAGCAGGGTGACCGAACCCGGGGTGAGGCCAAGCACGGCCTCGAGCCGCTCTGGCGAGCCAAAACTCAGTCGCTTGACGCCAAAGGCGGCAGCCAGCGCCTTGAGATCGACCCGGCTCTCCTCCTGTGTTACCACCAGAAACAGCCGCTCGCTTTTCGGGTCACGCAAAAAGAGATTCTTGCTCTTGGCGGCAGGCAGGTCGGGCAGCAGCCGGCTGGCCTCCTCGCAGGTGAAGACGGGGGCGTGATCGATGCGCTGATAGGGAATGGCCAGCTGATCCAGCAGAGAGTAAAGCGCCACCATGACCTCCTGATATTGGGTGAAGAGTGGGGGGATGAATGGCATCGCGAATACAGCCGCCACCGGCATTCGCTGCCATTCTGGCCGAGCTTACCAGTTTGCGGCTCCTCTCGCAGCTTGGTTAGGCCATGGCGGCTGGCGTGGCAATTGCAGCAAAGCACTGTATGAACGTACAATACTCCCATCTCCATGTTGATCCCGATGACTTGCATGACTGACCAACCGTCCATTCCACCCGTTACTCCGCCACGCGACGGCTTTATTCTGACCCGTCATGGACGGGATGTGCGCGGCCGTGGCGAGCAGCCGGAACGCACCGAGATTGTGATGTGGCTCTGGAGCGAGCAGGGACCGGTGCGGGTGGTAGTGCCGGGGCAGGAGCCGGTTTTCTTTCTGCCGCAGAGCCATATGGAAGAAGCCGCCGAGCTGTTCAAGGGGGCCGGGGTGAGCGGGCGGTTTCGCCGCCTGCCGATGCACACCTTCGATGGCCGCGCCGTGGTGGGCTGCTACTTTGCCACCCTGAGCGCCTTTCACCGCGCCATCGAGCTGCTGCTCATCCGTGGGCTGGAGCACTTCGAGGCGGATATCCGGCTACCGGAGCGCTACCTGATGGAGCGTTTCATTACCGCCGGCGTGCGCTTCGAGGGGCGCACCCTCAAGAAAGGGGGCAAGCACGGCTACTGGGAGGTGAACGAGGCGCGCTGCGCGCCGCAGGCGGTGACGCCGACCCTCTCCTGGGTGTCGCTGGACGTGGAGTGTGCCATGGATGGGGCGCTCTTCTCGGTGGGGCTCTACAGCGAAGAGGATGCGCGGGTCATCATGATCGGTACGCCGGAGGCCGACGCCGACAGCTGGAGTACCCGGGTCGAATGGGTGACGGACGAGAGCGCCCTGCTGAGTGCGCTGGAGCGCTGGTTTGTGCGGCACGACCCCGATCTGGTTATCGGCTGGAACGTGGTCAACTTCGACTTTCGCCTGCTGCTGCGCCGCGCCGAGCTCAACAAGCGGCGGCTGCGGCTGGGTCGTGGCCACGAGCTCTGTTTCTGGCGCTCATCGCGCAACGACCCCCAGACTGGCAACGTTATTATCCCCGGGCGCATGGTGCTGGATGGCATCGACACCCTGAAAAGCGCCACCTGGCAGTTTGCCAGCTACAGCTTGGATGCGGTGGCGAGCGAGCTGCTTGGCCGCGGCAAGGATATCGAGGATGTGGCCAACCGGGGCGAGAAGATCACCGAGCTGTTCCACTCCGACAAGGAGGCGCTGGCCCGCTACAACCTGGAAGATTGCAAGCTGGTGTGGGAGATCTTCGACTATTGCCACCTCATCCCCTTTGCCATCGAGCGTGCCTCACTCACCGGCCTTGAGCTGGACAGGGTGGGGGGCTCGGTGGCGGCGTTTACCAACCTCTACCTGCCGCGGCTCCATCGAGGCGGCTACGTGGCCCCCAATCTGCCGGCCGACGGTGGGCTGGCGAGCCCCGGCGGCTATGTGATGGACTCCAAACCCGGCCTCTATCGCCACGTGCTGGTGCTCGATTTCAAGAGCCTCTATCCCAGCATCATCCGCACCTTCTGCATCGACCCCATGGGGCTCATCGAGGGGCTGCAGCATCCTGAGCACGCCATTCCGGGCTTTCGCGGCGCCATGTTCTCCCGCGAGCGGCACTTCCTGCCGGATCTCATCGCCACCCTGTGGGCGGCGCGGGATCGGGCCAAGGCTGCCAGCAACAAGGCGCTCTCCCAGGCCATCAAGATCATCATGAACTCCTTCTACGGGGTATTGGGCTCAGGGGGCTGCCGCTTCTACGACCCGAGGCTTGCCTCCTCCATCACCCTGCGCGGTCACGGCATCATGCAGCAGACCCGGGAGTGGATCGAAGGGGAGGGTTTCGAGGTGATCTATGGCGACACCGACTCCACCTTCGTGCACCTTGGCAAGGAGACCAGTCCCGCACAGGCGGACGAGATTGGCCGGCGGCTGGCAAAGATGATCAACGATAACTGGGCCGTGCTGATCAGGCGGGAGTTCAACCTGCCGAGCTATCTGGAGATCCAGTACGAGACCCACTATCGCCGCTTTCTGATGCCCACCATCCGCGGGCTGGAGAAGGGGAGCAAGAAACGCTACGCGGGGCTGGTGGCTGGCAAGGAGGCGGGGGCAGAGGAGCAACTGGTGTTCAAGGGGCTCGAATCGGTGCGCACCGACTGGACGCCCCTTGCCAAGGCGTTCCAGACTCGCCTCTACGAAATGGTGTTTCACGACCAGGATCCCGGCAGCTATGTGCGTACCATGGTGGATGAAACCCGGGCCGGCCAGCACGACGAGCTGCTGGTCTATCGCAAGCGGCTGCGCCAGAAACTCGAGGAGTACCAGAAGAATGTGCCACCCCATGTGCGGGCGGCGCGGCTGGCCGATGAGGAGAACCTGCGCCGCGGTCTGCCCCAGCGCTACCAGCATCGGGGCTCCATCGCCTATCTGATGACCCTTAATGGCCCCGAACCGCTGGAGTACCGGCGCACCCCCATCGATTACGAACACTACATCGACAAGCAGCTCAAACCCATTGCCGATGCGATCCTCCCCTTTGTTGGCGAGTCGTTCGAGCGGATCTGTGGCCAGCAGCTCGATCTTTTTTAGGGGTCATTTGCCTCTTTTTTTGTCGGGTACTTTACTTCCCAGAAATACTGTATAAAAATACAGTTAATCATCATGGAGAAGTATCCTATGCGTCTGGAAATCATCATCGACAAAAAACATCAGATCCCGACCTCCACCATGGAAGCGCTGCGCCAGGAGCTGCTCAAGCAGCTGGGCGAAAAGTTCCCCGATCTCCATGTCCGCGTTGCTCCGGGCAGCAGCATGTCCCTGACCGTCAGCCGCGCCAGCAAGGAGGACAAGGAGCTTGCCGAGGCTATGGTGCAGGAGGTGTGGGAAAACGCAGACAGCTGGATGCCGGAAGAGAGTCTGGCTTCCTGAACAGGCTTATCTCTGGTGGATGTGACAGCAAAAACGCAGCCCATGGCTGCGTTTTTGCTTTGGTGCCGGCTCGCCGGGTGAGCCTGAGCGGATGCTTCCCGAGTTGACGCTTGGTGCTGGCTGAAACTCAGAGCCCGGCCCAGCTTTTTAGGCTCTGCTGCTGAACGCGGCGGTCTGCCTCGCTGATCTCGCCTTTGGCGCGCAGATCCTTGATGGCAAGCGGCAGGGCTGCTCGAACTTCGTCGCTACTCATCCCCGCCTTGAGGGCCGGGTGGTAGGCGAGCTTGAGCAGCACATAGTCGAGGCCGGTCAGGAAGCTGTCGATGCTGTTGTCATTGAAGATGGAGGGAAACACCTTGTCTGAGTCGTTGGGCAGCCCCATCACCTGAGTAAACTCCTCCACTACGCAGTCGAGAAAGCGCCCCTTGGCGCGGCTGTAATCAACCGGAATGATGATGGTGGCACTGCTGATCTCGTGCTGCTTGTTGGTCGCAAAGTGGCCGATGCAGAGCCCCTCCTTGAGCGCGGCATTGACCGAAGGTGCGTTGCCCATGGTGCGCTTGGCCCAACCCTTCATCCGCTGGTAGTCGGTCATGATGAGGGTGAGGTTGGGTTTGCTGGTCACCATGCTGATAGGGTGGCCGGTGATGCGGGCGAGGTGGGCGGCTTGTACCTTGACTACCTCCGCCTGCAGCGGCTTGTCCCCCGACTCGTTGATGAGTTGCAATCGCACCGGTTGCTGCCAGCGGGTGAAGCGCGGGTGAGCGGTTTCGTGATACTCCCGCTCCATGGCGATGGCCATAAAACTCTCGGTGAGATAGCTGTCGCTCTGCCAGCGCTCTGCTCCTTGTGAGAAGAAAGAGCAGAGCGTGAGCAGCAGGGCCAACAGCCCGTGTGACACGCACTGGGAATGGGCAGCGCGGCACAAATTGGCAATCACCACATTGGCAATAACGTGCGGGGCGCTAAAGGGGATAGCGGTAAATGACATGTTTCCTCCTTGAAACCACAGTCAACCTAGCGATTGGCCTTGTCGATATCGCGCCAGGTGAGCCAGAGCCTCAGATCAAACTCCAGTTGATGATAGTCGGGCTCCATATGCTGGCAGAGCTGATAGAAGCTCTTGTTGTGATCCTTCTCTTTGATATGGGCCAGCTCGTGCGCGACGATCATCTTGAGAAAGGGGGCGGGTGCCTCCTTGAACAGGGCGGCGATGCGGATCTCGTTCTTGGCCTTGAGCTTGTTGCCCTGTACTCGGCTGATGTAGGTGTGCAGGCCGAGGGCATCCTTGATGACGTTGATCTTGCCGTCAAACACTACCTTTGACAGGGGCGCAGAGCTTTTGAGGTAGCGGTTTTTCAGCTCCATGGTGTAGGCGAGTAGCGCCTTGTCACTCTGGATCTGGTGGCTATCTGGATAGCGCTTGGCCAGCATCTCGCCAAGTTTGCCTGCCGCGATCAACTGTTGCACCTGCGCCTTGAGCGGTTCGGGATAGCCCCCGAGATAGGTCAGTTCCGCCATGTCTGTCACCCGTTACATCCAAAAGTGGGCCATTGTAGTCATCGCGGGCCTGCTTGCCTACCGGTGAGGAGTGAGGGGATGGAAAAAGGGCGGCCAAATGGCCGCCCTTTGCGTCTCTGCGCTGGTTAGCGGCGACGATAGAGACCCGGATCCACCTCTTCATAGTGGCTGGTCAGGTATTGATAGAAGGCGAGATGGGAGGGCGAACTCGGCTTTTTCAGCTCCTCGCTCACCCGATCCGGCTTGGCGATGATGAATTTGGGGTTCTGGCGCTGGATGTCCGCCAGCACACGAGCCCGCACGTCATAGGGCGGGTTGACGTTGGCAAAGAAGAGATAAGCGGAGGCCGGCTGGCGATCGGTCCAGAGATAATATTGCGGCTGGATACCATCGACCCAGATCTTGTCTCTCGGGCTGGTCTCGGCCTTGATGCGATCGACCCGCACCTGCGCCGCCGGGTTGAAGGGGCGACCCTTGAGCGTTCCTTCCCAGGCGTTGTTGATCATCAGCAGCAGCATGGCCAGGGTGGCGAGCCAGGGAGTGGCGCTGCGCACATCCCAGGCGCGCCACAGGGGCACCAGAATGAGTACCGGCAGGGCCCACAGCAAACTGGTGCCGAGCACCTCGTTAACCCGCTCGAGGGACCACTCCTTGGTGCTCCAGCCGAAGACCAGCTGCTGGGCCAACAGCCAGCTGGCAGTCAGCACCACCAGCGAGATGCAGAGCAGGCCGAGGGCATCGGCCTTCTGCTCGCTGCGATCCAGCAGTACCGCCAGCGGCAGCAGAGCCAGCTGCAGATAGAGCACATCGTAGTGATCAAACACATGGCCGGAGACCGAGTTGGCGATCAGGGTAAATAGCACGCCAAACAGGGTGACCAGCAGCACCGGCAGATACCACTCCTGCCGGCGGCTCAGCATCAGCAGGATGAAGGGAGGTAGCAGCATCACCAGACCGGTGCGCAGCAAGCCAACGGCACCCACCATGGGGGAGAAGCCGTTGCCGTAGCTCCCCTCGAAGAAGATGTCGAAGGCGTAGTATTTGAAGGCCGCCAGCAGGTCGTGCTGCTGGAAGTAGCCGTAGAGGGGGCCGCCAATCAGCGCCAGACCGAGCAGGCTGGAGACGAGCAGCAGGATGGCATCACGCCACTTCTCGTGCAGGCACCAGTGGCAGAACAGCACCAGATACCATGCCCCCCAGAAGGCGCCGTTGTTGGTGCGCATCCAAGCGACGATAGCAAAGGTGAGGGCAGCCACCAGCGCCGGCCACCAGCGAAAGCCTTTGTCCAGCAACAGAGTGATGAAGGCCCACTGGGCGATGAGGGCGAGGTGGAAGGTCCAGTCCTCGGTCATGTTGCCGTAGTAGTAACGGGTGCCATAGAGGGCCAGCAGTGCCAGCATGGCGCCAAGGCGCGCCCTGACCGAGAGGCCAAGCTGGGAGAAAGCCTGCCAGCTGGCCATCAGCCCGAGCCAGCAGAGCACCCACTCCAGCGCCCAGATCCCGACAAATCCACCCAGACCATACCCCAGCGCATCGAGGGCGAAGATCATCGGCCCCTTGATATCGATCATGTCGCGATAGAGCACCCCCCCTTCACTCCACATTTTGCCCATAACGGCAAAGAGCGAGGCGTCAAACCCCGGCGCCATGGCATGAACGAGCGGGTTGCGCAGGCAGAAGAGCAGCGCCAGCAACGCGGTCAGCAAGATGGCGGTGGGCTTGATGGCCGGATTAACGCGGGGGGGAGTGAAACGGATGGAGTGATTCATTAAATCGCCTGTTCCTGAAGCTGGTCTTGAAAGCGGGCCTATCTTGCCGAGCCCGCGCGGATGATGCAATGGTGCAGGCCCATCCGGAGCAAATATTGTCGAAAAAGAGCGGTTTCAGAGACGAAAAGTGCCTATCTGCCCGATATGGATGCAGACAGGCACATCGAGGGGCCTTTACGGCAGGTACTCGACTCGCGGTGGCATGGCCCGCAGCTCCGGCTGATGGCGGGCCCAGCGGATAAAGGCATCGGCTAGCGTGATGCCAAGCTCCTGATTGTGCTGGGTCAGGGTACGAGTCAGCGCAGTGTAGCCCTCCTTGCCGGAGGCGGTATAGGCGCTCGATACCCCGCGATAAACTTGGTCGGATTTAACCGGTTGCCAGCAGTCTGGCGCAGGCTCCCACTCCAGACGGGTAATACGCTGACCTTTCGGCCTATCGGCCTGGTAGGTGAAGCGCACCCCGGCGGTGTAGGGGAAGCTGCCGTTGCCATTGCCAACCACGCCATTATTGGTGGCGTTGTCGATGGCATTCTCCAGCGCTTCCGCCAACTCGTGGCCGTGTACCCGATAGAGGGTGAGGGGAATGGCAAAGGGGAGCAGGCGACCGGCGATATCGGCCTCGCTCAAGGGGCCCGGCTCCAGCGAGCAGCGCACGCCACCAGCGTTGTGCAGGGCAAAATCGACCTCGCCCACCTGTTCCCGGGCCGCCATCAGCATGGCATGGGCCACCAGCGGTGCGACATGGCTGCCGTGAGGCAGGTTGGCATCGGGCAGGCGCTGATGGGGGAGCGGGGTATCGAGTCTGGTGACGATGCGCTGGGTCATGGTCTCGATCTCCGGCCGGTAGCGCTTGGCCAGATGCTGCTCCAGCCTGGCATCCGGTTCGCAGAAAGTGAGTCCGACTGGTGGGGTGGAGCCGAACGGCCAGGGTTGCCAGGGGAGCCACTCCAGCTGGCCTTGGCTATCTGCCACGCGGCCAGCTTCATCGAAGGTGAGCTCGCAGACGCCAAGGCAGAGGGCACTGTGGCCCGCGTGCATGATGGCTACGCCATTGTGCAGCAGGGGATAATCCCCTTCGCTTGGCAGGCCCAGCGGCGCAAGATCCCCCAGCAGGCTGTGGGTATGACCGCCAACAATGAGACTGAGCTCGGGGAAGCGTTCGGCCAGCAGCTTGTCCTGATCCAGACCGAGGTGGCTCAGCAGCACGATATGGTGGATCCCTTCGCCCTTGATCTCACGAATGACCCGGGTCAGGGTCTCGTTCACCCCGTGGAAGCGGGTGTGGGGATCCGGATTGGCGATGGCCGCCATCTGGGCCAGCGTGATTCCGAGCAGGGCAAAGGGGACGCCATCGATGACCCGGCGATGCCAGGGCTGATGGGCGTCGTAGAGGTGGGGAATATCCCACAGGCGAAGAGGCGTATCGGCCGGCTCCTGACTATTGTCCAGATTGGCCGCGAGCACCGGAAAATCGAGCTGGCGCAGAAACTCCACCAGCTGGCCATTACCCAGATCGAATTCATGGTTGCCGATCACCATGGCATCGGGGGCCAGCATGGCGAGCAGGTCGGCGTTGGCCCGCCCCTTGAACCGGTTGAAATAGAGGGAGCCCTGAAAGGAGTCGCCGCCGTGCAGAAAAAGGCAGCCGCGACCTGCTGCTGCCGCTTGCGCGCGCAGTTGGGTCAGGCGGGTCAGGATCCGGGCATAACCGCCACACTGGGTGCGCCACTGGGACTCTCCGGCGGGGGTGAAGCTTATCGGCGCACCATCGAAATGGGAGTGGCAATCACTGAAGTGGGCAAGTTGAACCGTAATACTCATCTCGGTCCTCCTTTGGGGAAAAAGAGCACAGAGTCTACTGCAAAGGGGGGGAGAGATACCAGCCCGGCGCAGACCGGGCTGGTCAGCGATCAGGCCGGAACCATGATCTGGGTAGCGACGATCACCACCAGCAGGCCGACGGCCACTGGCAGCGAAGTGCGTTTGACCACTTCAAATGGCGAGAGTTTGCCCATCCCCGCACAGGCGACCACGACACCAGAGACCGGTGAAATGGTGCGGCCCAGGTTGGAGGCTTGCAGCATGGGGATCACCAGATAGGCCGGGTTGATGCCAAGGCTGGTGGCCAAATTGGGGATCAGCTCCACGAAGGCGTAGAAGGGGGCGTTGCCCGAGCCGGTGGTGAAGGCGGCCAGGGTGGTGATCACCACCAGTGACAGCATCATGATCATGCCGCCCGAGCCCAGATCCTGGGCGTGGGCCAGCAGGGTGTCGATAAAGCCGATGGTCATCAGACCCTGAGCGAAGACGCCGGCACCGACCAGCAGCATCACTACCCCGGCAAAGGCGTCGGCCATGTTGCGCCAGCAGACCTGCAGGCCATCCAGCAGCTCCTTGCCGTTGCGCAGGCGTACCAGCTCCAGCAGGCTGGCCAGTACCATGCACATGACGATGATGGTGACGATATCGAGCTGCGGGCCCCATTTGCCGTCAAACACCAGCACCCCGATGATGGGGGTGAAGGGGAGAATGGCGTAGAAGCCGGGCGCCGTAGTGATGAGGTCGCTCGGCGCGACCGGCTCGTTGTGCTCGCCGGATTTCTGATCGAGGTAGCGCTGCCAGAAGAAGTGGGTCACCGCCATACAGGCGATGGCGACCAGCGAGATGGGCAGGGTCAGCTTGAAGGCAAAGTCCAGCAGCGGCATGTTGGCGGCCTGGGCGGCCATCACCACGTCACCCGAGGTAGGTGCCAGAATGATGGCAGCTGGCGAGGCGCACACGGCGGCTGCGGCACCACGGGAGATCCCCATGTTGACCATCAGCGGGAACAGGGTTGCCATCAGCAGCACGCCCAGACCGGTGGCGGAGCTGACCGCCAGCGACATGGCACAGGCCACCAGATAGGCGGCAACCAGCAGGATATAGGGGGATTTGATGATGCCGAGCGGTTTGCTGGCCAGCTTGACCAGAATGGTGTTGGCTCCGATGTGGCTCATGTAGCCGGCGAAGCCGCACAGCACCATGATCAGCATCCCCAGTCCGCCGCCACGATCGTTGAGCAGGAAGCGGACATATTCGAAGATATCGGTGGCGATATAACCGGTGCTTGTCACCTTGCTCGGCAGCACCGGCTTGCCCATCAGGGCCGTGACGACCAGCAGCAGCAAGCCGCCGCTCAGCAACACGCCTGTCGCTGAGTATCCTTTGAAGATGGCGCGCCCGACCACCAGAGTGACCAGGGTGCCGATGATGAGTTCCAGCATCTATTCCATTCCATTAAACAAGAGGGGTTCGGAGTCTATTCCTATAGAGGTAATTTGGCGATATGAAACTCGGTGCAGTGTGAACCTAATCAACGTTTGGCCAGTTTTGCAGAATTAAAGAAGGGTAAAGGTGCTTTACCCTGAATTTTTGACGTAATAGCCTTTCCGCCCTCAGGTTTTCTTTTGAGGCTTTTGTATGGTTTTTCGTCGTTTGTCAGGTGTTAAACGCTGGATATGGCTCCTTTGCTGGATGTTGCTGCCACTGCCGGCCGTTGCCATGAAGAACGATGGATTTCATCAGACCGGCCCCCATCAGGCGGTCGCCATGCGGCGATTGATGGCTGCCCACTCCTACGGTGTGGTGGTGGTGGCCAGAGGGCAGGTTCCCCGTTATGCCGCGCTGGCATCGCGCATGAGTGAGGGGGAGTGCATGAATCGCAATGGCATCCGGGTGGACGGTGTGGCGGTGCTGGTGATCCCCCGGTTCTATCCCGGGGAGGGAAAACGGGGGCTTTGCGAGCTGTGGTTGAAAGAGGGGGCAGATCAGGACTTTTTTGCCAACCGTCTGAAAAATGATCAGTTCATTCAGATAGATGGTCACGACATCAATGTGAAAAACTACCACCTCAACTGGCTGCGCATCAGTCGCTCTGCCCAATAAAAATACAGATTTGGCCTTGTGCCATACTCTGCTCACGGAACCTGTGAGCGGGCTCTGATTTCTGGCCCATCATTGTGTTGCGCCATATCTTTGGCACACATAGGCTATAGACGTTATCTGTGTGGCGGCGCGTTTCCCCAAGGTCGGTACTTCGCCCGTGCAATCAAGGAAGGTAGTCTGGCATGGTCAGCAAGTTCTATGGAGTGGTAGTGGGGGTTGCGGCGCTGCTGTTGCCCCTGACGAGTCAGGCGCAGCCAATCAGGCCGCAAGTGGTCCCCGAGTCCCGTATCAATGTTCGTTTTTATGAGGTCAGTGCTGCCCAGCCAGATCAACTGGCCCAGGCTATCGCCCAGAGTGCCCCCAAAGTGAATGGCAACCCCGTGCTTGGCAAGGCGAGTTATCAGCTCGATTGGCAACTGGAGACCGATCAGCTGCAGGGGCTTTGCCAGCTGAGCAGAGTCACCGTCACCACCCGTGCGACGGTTGAGTTACCCCGCTGGCGCCAGAGTGACAATAGTGGTGAAGGGAAGAACAACGCGGCCGATCCGGCGCGCCAGCGCTGGGCTCGATTGCTGGCCAGCATGTTCGACTATGAGTCCCGCTTCAAGGAGATGGTTCAACAAGGTGCCAATCAGGTTGGCGGCGCCATTGCTGACTTGCCAGCTCACAGCGACTGTCAGGCACTGCGTTATGCTGCCTGGGCGGCGGGGCAGGGAGAATTGGTGAAGATCCGCAGCCGGATTGCCGATTTTCAGCGACAAACCCGTTATGGCGAGCAACTTGGAGTCCACTGGCCCAAGTAGTCCGGCTAATCGAGATATGCACAACACATAGAGAAAGGCCGCCCCTGTGGGCGGCCTTGTCGTTTCGGGTCGTTGGCATTATGCCAGCGCTTTGCCCTTGAGCAGCTTGCGTACCCAGTAGCGGGCCGGGTGGAGCGCTTCCAGCAGATCGGCTGCCAGCGGCAGTGGATCGCCGCAGATCTCGCTGGCAAGCAGCTCGCCACAAAGCGGCGCCGAGCAGAGACCCCGTGAGCCCAGCGCCCCCAGCACATAGAGGCCGGGGTGGCACGGCAGGGAGGCAGCATTCTGCTGATCGGTGTGCAGCCCAGCGTATTGATCCGCCAGGCTTGCCAATCTGGCGACTGGCCCCACCACCGGCAGGTGATCCCGACTGGCGCAGCGCACGCCTACCCGAGCCTCATTGCCGCTGACATCCACCTCGCCGGGCCAGCTCTGCTGTAGCAGGCAGGCTTGCAGCCGCGCCTGGTTCTGGCGCTGCTCTTCAGCGCGAAACGCAAGATCGGTCTGGTTGCGGCCATAGCTGGCACCGATGCAGTGGTGATCGTTATGGGCCGGAGTGAGGTAGCCATCGTAGCAGAGCACGGTATTGAGCCGGCTCAGGCTGGCTGAGGTCGGCACATGGCTCACCTGACCGCGCACCGGATAGAGCGGCAGCTCGGCAAAGGGGATGAGCGCAGGCAGCTTGTGTCCGGCAGCAACCACCAGATTGGGGGCTTGCCAGCGGCGTCCGTCACGGCTCTCGAGCTGCCAGCCATCTGCCTGTTCGGCAATGGTGACCACCTCGGTGTTGAACACTACCTCCAGCAACCCGCTGGCTTGTGCTTCCTTGATGGCTGCGCGGGTGAGATCCGCCGGGCAGAGCCAGCCGCCCAGCGGGTAGCTGACGCCGCTGTGGCCGCAGGGCAGGCCGACGACTTGTGCTACTTCCACGGTCGAGAGGGGATGCATCAGCTCGGACGGGAAGGGGCCCTGACTCATTTTCGCCAGCTTGGCTGCCGATTTGTCGTCATAACCGAGCTGGGTTACCCCGCACAGGGCAAATGCGACGGGATGGCGCTCGGCCAGTGCCAGCAGGCGGTGGCGGGCATAGCCAAAGGCAAGCGAATAGAAACGCGACAGCGCATCGTGCTCGCCGTTAAGCAGTGGATAGAGGGCTCCCTGCCGGTTGCCTGAGGCGCCGTTGGCAGGCTCGTCATCTTCACAGAGCAGGGTCACCTTGCGGTCACGCTCTACCAGAGAGAGCGCCGTCATGGCCGAGGCGATGCCGCCGCCGATGATCAGCACCTCGCCATCCCTGCCTGCCGGGCGTGCATACCAGGGGGCAATGGTCTGTTGCGGCTGCTTGTCGGTGCGATCCCCCGCCAGCATCTCCCGCTTGCTGCCGTGCCCTTTCACCTTCTTCATGGCAAAGCCTGCAGCAATCAGGCCGCGGCGCACGAAGCCGGCACAGGTGAAGGTGGCGATAGTGGCGGCAGGACGGGCAAGGCGAGCCAGACCGTCGAACAACGCTTGCGTCCACATCTCGGGATTTTTGGCGGGGGAAAAGCCATCCAGATACCAGGCATCCACCAGTCCCTCTGCGTGGTGGGGCAGTTGCGGCATCATATCCTTGATATCGCCCAACCAGAGATCGAGCCGGATCCGGCCATCGGCAAAGATAAGGCGATGGCAGCCGGACACCGGGATGGGCCACTGCGCGATGAGATCCTGGCTCAAGGAAGAGAGTTCGGGCCAGGCGGCCAACGCCTTGCGCAGATCGCCCTGGGTCAGGGGGTATTTTTCAAAACTGATGAAGTGAAGGCGGGAGCCGTTGCCGGTTTGGGGCGCCTGTTCCAGAAAGGCTGCCATTGTCGCCAGAAAGTTAAGACCTGTGCCGAAACCTGTCTCACCTATCACGAAAGTGTCACGATCGTGGTGCAAAAATCGCGCTGGCAGCCGGTTTTGCTGCAAAAAGACATAGCGCGTTTCAGCTAGACCGTTATCATTGGAAAAGTACACATCCCCGAACTCACTGGAGACTGGAGTTCCCGCCTCGTTCCAGTCCAATCGGGCATGATGTAAGGATGTTTGACTCACGTTTTCCTCGGCTCGCGTCACAAAAACGCGGGCATTCTACGTGAAAGCAGACCAGTTTGGCAGCCGAAAGCGGGTAGACTTGGCGCCAGTTTTTCCAGACGAGATGAATTAATGAGAAGAGCAGTGATCACCGGTATCGGCGTCATCTCCAGTATCGGCAACAACAAGGAAGAAGTGCTGGCCTCCCTGAAAGCAGGTAAATCCGGCATCACCTATTCCGAGCAGTTCGAGCAGCACAACCTGCGCAGCCGTGTCTGGGGTAATATCAAACTCGAGCCGTCTGAACTGATCGACCGTAAAGTCATGCGTTTCATGGGTGACGCTGCGGCCTACGCCTACCTCTCCATGCAGCAGGCCATTGAAGATGCCGGTCTGGCGCAAGAGCAGGTCTCCAACGAGCGCACCGGCCTGGTGGTCGGTTCAGGTGGTGCTTCCGGCAAGAACACCTCGGAGTCTGTGGACATCGCCCGTGAGAAAGGGGTCAAGCGTGTGGGCCCTTACATGGTGCCGCGCACCATGTCTTCCACCACCTCTGCCTGTCTGGCGACCCCGTACCAGATTAAGGGGGTCAACTACTCCATCAGCTCCGCCTGCGCCACCTCTGCTCACTGCATCGGTCACGCGCTGGAGCTGATCCAGCTTGGCAAACAGGATGTGGTCTTCGCTGGTGGCGGTGAGGAGCTGGACTGGTCCTCTACCATCCAGTTTGACGCCATGGGCGCGCTCTCTACCAAGTACAACGACACGCCGGAAAAAGCCTCCCGTACCTATGATGCGAACCGCGATGGTTTTGTTATCTCCGGTGGCGGCGGCATCCTGGTGGTTGAGGAGCTGGAACACGCCCTGGCCCGTGGTGCTCACATCTATGCCGAGCTGACCGGTTACGGTGCTACTTCTGATGGCTACGACATGGTTGCCCCGAGTGGCGAAGGTGCGGTGCGTTGCATGAAGATGGCGATGCAGGGTGTTGGCAAGGTTGATTACATCAACACCCACGGTACCTCCACCCCGGTTGGCGATACCAAGGAGCTGGAAGCCATCCAGACTCTGTTTGGCGCCAACGGCCCCAAGATCTCCGCAACCAAGGCGATGACCGGTCATGCGCTGGGCGCTGCCGGCGTGCACGAGGCTGTCTACTCCCTGCTGATGATGGAGCACGGCTTTATCGCCCCCAGTATCAACATCGAGACTCTGGACGAGAAAGCGGAAGGTCTGCCCATCGTGCGCGAGTACGAAGAGGCTGAGCTCAACACCGTCATGTCCAACAGCTTCGGCTTTGGCGGTACCAACGCTTCTCTGGTGTTCAGCAAGTTCAAAGCCTGATCATCCGGTCGATATGAAAAAAGCGCCTCAGGGCGCTTTTTTTGTTTCCGTGATCTGCCATCACTCATTGCAGAGCAGAGCAGAGCAG
>NZ_CAWMDN010000102.1:0-37724 GCF_963866575.1 Aeromonas sp. L_1B5_3 | reverse complement strand
CAGATGTGTATAAGAGACAGGCTGAGAACCGTGCCTCACGTCGCCTTCAATGTGGATGATCTGGCGGCCGCCATTGAGGGGGAAGAGGTGATCCTGGGGCCCTACGAGCCGATCGATGATTATCGGGTGGCGGTGATCAATGATGCCGGGGTGCCCATCGAGCTGATCCAGACCGATCTGGATGACGAGACGCTCTGGGCCAGAGCGAAATCGCGGCAGGGCAGCATCTACCGCTGACAACCAAACGAAAAGGGGCGTCACTCTCGCGAGTCACGCCCCTTTTGCTATCCGGCCGCTCTTAAAACATCTGCTCGTCGTCAGCATCCACGAAGAGTTGCAGACGGTCGCGCTCCTCATCCCGATGCAGCCGTAGGTGGATCGGATTGCAGCAGGCCATGCAATCTTCGTAGAACTCCTGATCCCCCTGACTGGCATCCAGCTCGACCCGGGTATGGTGGCCGCAGTGGGGGCAGACGATGCGCTTGCTGGTGTACTCGATCATGATAACCTCCTCGGGCCCGCGGGCCGCCTGTCTCCCTTGATTCTAGCTGCGCAGGCGCGGGCTAACCGCGAGCAAGCGCACGTTTATGAAGGTGGTATGACAGGGATCAAACCAGGATCGGAAAAGGGGATCAGCAGGCGCAGCCGGGGCAAAAATGGCCCGAATGTTGGTTTGCAATCGGTAATTTTTAGCTGTTATTGCCAACTACTGGTTGGTAATAAAGGGGGCTGAACGGCGGTTTTTACTGGCCATAAATGCCATTTGGCCATCCGGGAGGGGCGCTGTGCATCCGGCCGGTTTTCCCCATTTCACTGCTGGGCGGATATCTATCCTTTGGCTTCTATTCATCCATAAAAACGGGGCTGCAGGCAGATATGCCTGCGGCCCCGTGAAGGATGCAAACGGTTTGTCGCTGGCAGATTACTTGGCCCAGCTGGCCAGCATTTCACTATTGAGTTCGGCCAGCGAACTCAGCTGGTAGTTGGCGATGGCCAAGCGTGGGTCATCCACCAATGCCGGGTATATGGGAACGATCAGCGCCAGCTTGTCCTTTACTTGACCCAGCTGGCCAGCATCTCGCTATTGAGTTCGGCCAGCGAGCTCAGCTGGTAGTTGGCGATGGCCAGACGCGGGTCTCCCACTAAAGCCGGATCCGGCACGATCAGCGCCTTCATCGAGGCCGCCTTGGCCGCCAGCAGGCCGGTGAAGCTGTCTTCGATGGCCAGGCAGTGCACCGGCTCAACCCCCAGCTTCTCGGCGGCGTGGATATAGACATCCGGGTGCGGTTTGCCGAAACGCTCCACCTCGGCGGAATGGACCGCCATAAAGCGATCGCGGATGCCGAGTTTGCCGAGCACCGCTTCCACCATGGCGAAGGGGGAGGAGGTGGCCAGACCCACTTTCAGGCCGCGCGCTTCGATAAGGTCGAGTGCCTCCAGCACGCCGGCCTTGGCCTGACCTTCGGAGAGGATCAGGGCGTTGACCCGATCCAGAATGCGCTGTACCACCTCTTCCTGACTCGGGCCGCTCCACGGGCGCAGGCGATACCAGTGGGCGACCAGCTGATCGATGCGCACGCCGATGGTCGACTCACAATCCTCGACGGTGTGGGGGTGGCCCAGTTCGGAGAACACGGCGATCTGGGCCCGTTGCCAAAAGGGTTCCGAGTCGATCAGAACACCATCCATATCGAAGATCACGGCAGCTAACATCTTGTACTCCTGACAAATTTGAAGAGGGGATTATAAGCCTGACGGGCAAATGCAAAAGGGGCATTGCCATGCCCCTTGCGCCCGATCACACCGGCAAACGTTTGTTTCGGTGCGGCGAAAAAACAGCGTCTAGAAAATGACCTCGACGCTGGCGGCAACCGCCTTGGCCTGCTCGACCGCCTCGCGGCAATCTTCACCCCGGGCCAGCGCAACGCCGAGACGGCGGCGACCGGCGATCTCCGGTTTGCCAAACAGTCGCAGCTGGGCACCCGGCACCTTGGCAAGCGCCTCGCCAATCCCCTGATAGCGGATATCCTGACTGTGTCCTTCGCGCAGCACCACGGCAGAGGCGCTCGGCCCGTACTGGGTGATGGTGCCGACCGGCAGCCCCAGAATGGCGCGCACATGCAGGGCGAACTCGGAGAGGTCCTGAGAGATCAGGGTCACCATGCCGGTATCGTGGGGGCGCGGCGAGACTTCGCTGAACCACACCTCGTCACCCTTGATGAAGAGCTCGACCCCGAACAGGCCGTAACCACCGAGGGCCTCAACCACCTTGGCCGCTACCTCTTTGGAACGGGCCAGCGCCAGTTCGCTCATCACCTGCGGCTGCCAGGAGTCGCGGTAGTCGCCATCTTCCTGACGGTGGCCGATCGGCTCGCAGAAGTGAATGCCATCGACGGCGCGTACCGTGAGCAGGGTGATCTCGTACTCGAAGGGAACGAAGCCCTCTACGATCACCTTGCCACGACCGGCGCGGCCACCCTCCTGGGCGTAGGTCCAGCTCTCATCGAGCTTGGCGAGATCGCGCAGCACGCTCTGTCCCTTGCCGGACGAGCTCATCACCGGCTTCACCACGCAGGGCAGGCCGATGGCCTCGACGGCGGCGACAAACTCCTCCTTGCTCTGGGCAAAGCGGTAGGGGGAGGTGGGCAGGCCCAGGGTCTCGGCGGCGAGACGGCGGATCCCTTCCCGATTCATGGTGAGCTGGGTGGCGCGGGCATTGGGCACTACCTTGACCCCCTCCTGCTCAAGGGCTGCCAGCGTATCGGTGGCGATGGCCTCGATCTCGGGGATGATGAGGTCGGGTTTGATCTCGGCGACCAGTTCGCGCAGGGCGGCGCCATCGAGCATATCCAGCACCCGGGCGGCATGGGCCACCTGCATGGCGGGGGCGTTGGCATAGCGGTCGGCGGCGATAACTTCGATGCCGAAGCGCTGCAACTCGATGGCCACTTCCTTGCCGAGTTCGCCGGAGCCCAGCAGCAGGGCGCGGGTGGCGCCGGGGCGGGTTGCGGTTCCAAACATACGATCTCTCCTGATGTCGTTGGTCATTGTTGATGATCGCTATCGCACGAATAGCGGGCAAAAAAAGAGGCACGCATGGCGTACCTCAGGAAACGGATGGTCGGGCGCGCTGTTCCAGATGGGTCAGCAACGTGATGGCGCCAATGATGATGGCGGCGCCAAGCCACAGTCGGCCGGGTGGCGCCCAGCCAAACACCAGCCAGCCTGCCAGCACGTTCATCGGCAGCTTGGCAAAATCAAAGGGCTGGATGAAGGAAGCCTCCGCCACGCTGTAGGCACGGGCGATGGACATCTGGGCCAGAGCCGACAACAAGCCGGAGGCGGCCACCAGCAGCCACTGGCTTTCCGTTGGCCACTGCCACTCCGGCAGCGCCAGCATGGCGTTGAAAGGGGTGCTGAAAATAAGCAGATAGACGACGATGGTGTGGGACGATTCACTCGCCGCCTGATAGCGCACCAGCAGGGAGTAGCCAGCCCAAAACAGCGCCGCCGCCACCGGCAGCAGAGAGGCCCAGCTGAAATCATCATTCCAGGGGGCGAGGATCAGCATGGCGCCGACAAAGCCGGAGAGAGTGGCCACGATGCGAGCTCGGCTCACCTGCTCTTTGAGAAAGAGAGCAGATCCCAGTGTGGCAAACAGCGGTGACGTCATCAGCAGGGCGATACCCTGCCAGATGGGGACGGGTTCGGCCAGCGCCCAGAGCCAGAACTGGATGCCGATCACCGCCAGAGCGACCCGCAACAGATGCAGGCGCAGCTGGTTGGTCATCAGGGATTGGCGCAAACCGTGGCGGATCAGCCAGGGCAGCAGGCAGATCAGGGCGATCAGGTACTGGTGAAAGGCAACCTGGGTCGAGGGGAGGCCAAGCTTGAAGCTGACATACTGGCTCAGGCTGTTGACGGCGGCGAAACAGAGGCCTGCCACCATCATCCAGACTGCACCGGCGAAAGGGGAGTGGCTGCGCGAGTGGGCCATGGGATCCGGGTCACTGAAAAAAGTGCGGCGGATCATAGCGGCAATCGTTTGTTCTGCCAAGGGTTGATGCGCCCGTTGCCGCGCAATCAACCAATATCAAAATTTTTGAACAAGTTGAGCATCTATTTTCGCTATCAGCAAAGAAGCGCAATGTTTAGAGTGACCTCCATCGACAGCGCTGCTGTTCAACCGACAACCAAATGGAGTTTCACCATGGCCAATATCCTCGTTCTCAAATCCAGCATCCTGGGTCAATATTCCCAATCCAACGCCCTGATCGACGGCTTCCTGGCTGACCATCAGGATGATGCCGTCACCGTGCGTGATCTGGCGGCCCTCAACCTGCCGGTGCTGGATGGCGAGCTGGCTTCCGGCCTGCGCGGTGGTGACAACCTCAATGAGCGTCAACTGGCGGTGATCGCCCAGTCCGACGAGCTGATCGCAGAGCTCAAGGCGAGCGATCTGGTGGTGATTGCCGCCCCCATGTACAACTTCAACATCCCGACCCAGCTGAAAAACTGGATCGATCTGGTTGCCCGTGCCGGCGTCACCTTCCGTTACACCGAAACCGGCCCGGTCGGTCTGGTTGAAAACACCCGCGCGCTGGTGATCAGCCCCCGCGGCGGCATGCACGTCGGCAGCGCCACCGATCTGGTGACCCCATACATGCGCACCGTGCTGGGCTTCATCGGTATCAAGGAGGTGGATTTCATCTACGCCGAGGGGATGGGCATGGGCCCGGATGCCCAGAGCAAGGGGATTGAAGCCGCCAAGGCGCAGCTCGAGACGCTGGCTATCTAAGCTGGTTGCCAGCAAGGGCAATCAGCCCCGCCATAAACAACAACGCAGCCATCAGGCTGCGTTTGTTTTTCCACGCTTGTTGCGTGCGGGAACCGCTGGCAGGTGCGGAGGCTACTCCAGCATAAAGCGGCGGCAACCCCGTATCAGCATCAACACCACAGCCGCGAGCGAGCCAACCATCAGCGCAGTGAGCCACTGTTCGACGCTTTGCGGGATCTGCGGGGTGAAGAGGCTGATCATCAGCAGCATGCAGAGCGTGATCAGAAAATGTTCGCGGTTCAACGTCATGGGGTCATCCTTGGGTTTGCTCACTGGCAGCAAGAGTAGCGCCCTCGTATGACAGTGTGATGTATCCGTTCATCGCACTGCCGAGGCTTGAGTGACCATATCAGGTTTTGGCCCCGGTGCCACTGTGGCTGCTGACGTTGTGATCCCGATCCCTATCTGAACTGTTTTTGTTCTGGCTGGTAGTGAAAATCACCGCTGGCCAGCCGTGCTTCCAGTGCCGCCTGATCGAGATCCTGCGCCTTGCAGAGGTCTTCCAGATCATCGTAACGATCACGCAGCTGCATATTGATCAGGCTCAGCAGCATGTTGACGTCCATGGTGGCAAATTTCTTCAGATCCATCCTATTTCTCCTTGTCGAGGGAGTGCAGCTGTTCGATGGCCGCGCTGACGCTGTGCAGATGCTGGCGGATTGCCTCGCGGGATTCACTGGGCAGGTAGTCGGTCAGGGTATGCTGCCAGCTGCCCGCTTCGCTCTTGAGCTGCTGGAACAGGGCGAGGCCGCTATCGGTCAGGGAGACCAGGCTGATGCGCTTATCCTGCTCGCTGTTTTCGGTGAAGATGATGCCTTTTTCGGCCAGACGGCGGATCTCGCGGGAGATGCGCACCTTGTCCATGCCGCTCGCCTCGACCAGCTCTTTCTGGCTGATGGGGTAGTTGGGGCCGAGCACCATCATCAGACGCCACTGGGGGACGGTCAGCTGGTAACGCTGTTCGTAAAACTGCTCGAAGGTATCCCGTAGCATTTCGGCGGCATGTACCAACTGATAGGGCGGGTAGTGAGCGAGTAACGCTATGATTTTTGACATATTACACCCTGCTGTGACGGCTGCATCAGATGCAGTTTCTTTTGATACTTTGACATTGATGATACGAAACTCAAGCGAGTTTGTCTGACCCGGTTGCGATGAAATGTGCGGTGACGCACGCCATCAGACAAAAACCGGGTCAGTTCGCCGGGATTTTAATCCGGAAGTGGTCAGCCCTTGCGCAGCCAGAGCAGGGCGCTCTGCTTGAGCCAGGCCTCGCGGGTGTGCATGGTGTAGAGGGCTGCCTCATCGCGGCTGCCCGCCTGCCAGCTCATCGGCTCCTGCTTTGGCAGCTTGCGCTGACCGAGCAGACAGGCCGGAACGTGCGGGTTGGCATTGATGGCGGCCAGCAGATAGGGTCTGGCGGCATCCGCACCTTCGCGGGCAAACATCATCAGGGCGCGGTTGTAGAGCAACCAGCTGGAGGCCTCGTCGAAACGCACCAGCAGCTCGGCCAGCGCCTGCCAGTCGCCCTGCAGGGCATAGAGGGAGGAGAGGTTGTAGCGGCAACCCAGCTCGTCGGGAATACAGATGGCCAGCAGTGCCAGATACTCCTCCCTGGCTTCGTCCAGCTTGCCAAGGCGCAGCAGGCAGTCGGCACGACCGGCGCGGGCTGCCAGCAAGGGGCGTACTTCCGGAGCACTCCAGCCGTGGCCACCCAGCTGCTGCCAGAAACTGGCATCAAACAGCGGGTTGGCATCGGCGATGATCTTCTCGAACCAGCCGAGGCGGGCCTGGTGGTCCCGGCAGTTGTCCGCCAGCTCGAACCAGCGTTGCCACTGCTGGGCCTGCTCGCTGTCGAGGGCTACATCGGCGCTCGGCGCGGCCTGATACTGATCGAGCTGGAGCAGCTGGTTGAGGGCGGTCTTCATGTTCTGGCGCTGACGTTTGCAGAACTCGACAAAGGGGAGTTCGCTGGCGGCGGCGCTATAGAGCATCTGCGCCATCTGTTTGTCGCGAAACAGGCTCAGTTCGGCGGCCAGGCTGAAACGGTACTGGGTAGTCGGGTCGTTCAAATCCTTCGGCTTGGGCCAGGTGGCAAAGCCTTGACTGAAGCCGTAGCACCATTGCCCGAGGGGGTGGCTCTGTTCAAAGACCTGTTCCGGGTTGTCGGTAGGGAGGCGGCATTGGCTCGGCAGGGCCAGCTGGGCTTCATCTGCCTGCGCTTCCAGTTCGGCGATCAGATGGGTGAGGGCCTCGCCACTCTTTTCATCCAGCTCGGCGTCATGGGGCAACAGACCGGCCAGCGGGGCCTGCCAGTCAGGGGCATCCGGCCCGACCAGACGGGCACACAAAAAGCCGTGCAGAGCGGGATAAGTCATCGCCTGCTGGCTGTGGGTCTGGATCCATTGATTGAGATGACGGGTACGAGTGGATGGGTTCATCGACAGTTCCTCTGGATTTGAGCAGCCGCGAAGTCTACCTAAATGTGGGGGTATTTGCAGCAAAGGGACGGTTGAATGGCGATTATATCGCCATCGACCGGTCAGAGTGAGGCGAGGGGACTAGGCCGGATCACCCCTCTTGGGGTAACATGCGCGGCCATAGGGGCCGTGATCCAGCCGGCCCGTCCGGGTAATGAAAAAAGAGAGCACCATGATACAGATTGGCAAGATGAACACCCTCACCGTCGTTGAACTCGAAGATCGCGGCGCCTGGCTGGCAGCCGACGAATACGGCGAGCTGCTGCTGCCCAAGCGCCAGCTTCCCGAGGGGATCAAGGAGGGGGAGAGCGTACAGGTATTCCTCTATCTGGATGCCGACTGCGAGCCGGTCATCACCACCGACAAGCCCTTCGCCATGGTGGACGAGTTTGCCGGACTGAAGGTGGTCAACGCCAACAAGATCGGTGCCTTCCTCGACTGGGGCATGAAAAAGGATCTGTTCGTGCCAAGCCGCGAGCAGAACAAGCCGATGCAGGTGGGTCACGTTTATCTGGTGCGTCTGATGCTGGACAACGAGGGGCGCATGGTGGGTACCAGCCGCCTCGAGCGCTTCCTGAGCACCGCCAAGCCCCCCTTCAAGGCGGGAGACGAGGTAACCGCTCTGCCCGGTGAACACTCTCCCCTCGGCATCAAGGTGATCGTCAACGGCCAGTATCCCGGCATGCTGTTTCGCAACGAAGTGTTTGGCCGGGTGATGACGGGCCGTCCACAGACTGCCTGGGTCAAGCAGGTGCGCGACGATGGCAAGCTGGATCTGACCCTGCAAAAGCCGGGCATGGCCAAGGTGGACGATGCCGGCGAGCGCATTCTGGCCCGGATGAAAAAGCAGGGTGGCAGTCTGGCAGTGGGTGACAAGAGCGAACCCGAGCTCATCTACAAGCTTTTTGCCATGAGCAAGGGCACTTTCAAGAAGGCGATCGGCGGCCTCTACAAGCAGGGCAAGATCGTCATTGAAGACAATGCCATCACCCTGACCGAGGCGGGAGCGGCTGCCCAGAGCGGGGAGCAGGAGTAAGTGCCGAGTCCCTGCATCGGGCTGTGCAAGGCAAAGGATGGCCTCTGCCTTGGCTGCGGTCGCACCCTGACCGAGATCGGTCACTGGTCGGCGATGGAGAGCGATGCCCAGCTGGCAGTGATGGCCGAGCTGGATGGCACCAGGAGCACCCACTGTTGCCCGGGCTGTGGTGAATCGGCCTATTGCGCCGTCTCCGCCGGGATGACCATCGAGCAGTGCTGGTGCAGTCAGTTGCCGGCTTTGCCGATGACGGAAGCCAGTGCCTGCTGGTGCCGTCGCTGTCTGGCCAAGGCCATCGCGGCGCAGTCCTGAGCATGGGAAGCCAGAAAAAAGAAAGGCGCCGATGGCGCCTTTTTTATGCCTGTTGCTGGCGGTGCCAGCGCACATAAACCTGATTTTCCGTGATCAGGCGGGGCAGGAGGAAGGTGGCGAAGATCACCTCGAATTCCTCCTGATGATCCAGCAGACCCACCCACACTTCGACCCAGCGCTCCATATCGACCGGCTCACCCAGCTCTGCCGACCAGTCGGCATTGGGCAGGGTCGCCTCCACGGCGCCACGCTGTTCAAACTCCAGGGTGATATCGACGATTTGTTCGGGGGCAAGCATGTCGGCGGCCTGCTCAAGAAACTGATCATAGGCCCATTCGACCAGCTGATCCGGGGTACGCTGTTCCATGAAATCACTCCAGATACATCGAGGCCGCTACTGTAACAATTATTGGCGGTGGCGGCCAGACCAGTGCGCCGTGGGGTACGACCTGTCCAACCGGTCATATCGGGGGTATGGTTAAGTGGCGGGTGAATAGGCGTGGGGGCGACGCGATGCGGTTACGGACAAGACGACAGCAGATCAAGCGACGACGGGAGAGCTGGTGGTGGCACTCTCTGCCCCTCAATCAGGAGCCGGCAGAGGCGGGGCAGGAGCCACCGGTAAAATCCGGTGGCGCCTGATGATCAATTGGCCTGATAGACCCGGTTAAGGGTCACCTGACCCAGTTGCCCCATCTGGCGGCGGATCCAGACCGCCCGCTTTTGCACATAGGGCGAAGGGGGCTTGACCCGATAGCGCCAGGGATTGGGCAGGGCAGCGGCCAGCAGGGAGGCCTCGTAGCGGGTCAGCCGGCTGGCCGGTTTGCCGAAGTAGTAGTTGGCTGCGGCTTCAGCGCCATAGATACCCGGGCCAAACTCCACGATGTTCAGATACATCTCGAGGATGCGGGATTTGTCCCAGCCCAGCTCCATCAGCAGGGTAAACCAGGCTTCCAGCCCTTTGCGCAGGAAGCTGCGATCACTCCACATAAAGAGATTCTTGGCGGTCTGCTGGCTCAGCGTGCTGGCACCCCGTACCCGTTCGCTGTGCTGGTTATGCTTGAGCGCCGCATTGATGGCGTCCATGTCAAAGCCGTTGTGCTCGGCAAAGCGCTGATCTTCGGCGGCAATCACCGCCAGTTGCAGCTCTTTGGAGATAGACTCCAGATCCACCCACTCATGGCGCACTTGTGCCACTTTGGCAGGTGGAAAGAGGGCTCGCTCGATGCGCCAGCTCCACATGGGAGGATCGATAAAGCGCAGCAGCAAGACGGAGACGACCGAGCAGACAAGCCCGGCCAGCAAGGCCTTGCCAACCCACTTCAACACCCGGCGCCCCAATGAGGGGGCCGGGGTTTCAGGCGCCATCTGCCGGGCGTCAGAGTCAGACTCCCAGACATACTGGCTCGGATCATCGGGATCCGGAATTATTGGGGCAGCCATTCGATGTGGCAGAACTTCTCGTCAACACGGCGGGAGAGCAGCATGCGGGCAAACAGGTGCTCGTACTCTTCTTGCTCGTTGCCAAGGCCAACCCAGATCTCAGCGTACTCGGCATCACTCACGGCAAAACCCACATCCGCTTCCCAGTCGTCGGCCGGATCGGTTTCTGCCAGCAGGCCGCGATCGTTGAACTCCTGATTGAAGCGGATAATCTCCTGCTCCGGCAGGTTGTCGGAGGCCAGCTCCATAAAGAGTTCAAGGGCGGTGTCGAGCAGCTCTTCGACGCTGTGCATTTCGTCATTCAAGGACATAAGTTCTGTTCCAGAAAAAAGAGAAGAAACCTCGCTGGCCGATGCAAGCGAAGGCGGCGCTATTCTAGCTGTCGCCAGACCCCTTGGCGAGCCGGTTGCAGGCGCTTCGCCAGGTTGACGCAATAAAAAACCGGATCCAGCCAGGGGATCCGGTATTCATTGAGGGAAGGGGTCACGCATATGGCGTCAGCTCATCCCTTCTTGTTGTCATCGGCGAAGGTGATGTTGAGCTCGAGAACGGAGAGCTCGTCACTCTTCTGATCCATCTGGACGGTGATCTTGTCCGGATCGATGTTGACGTATTTACGGATCACGTCGAGGATATCCTGCTTGAGCTGGGGCAGGTAATCCGGCCCCCCTCTGGATGAACGCTCGTGAGCAACGATGATCTGCAACCGCTCCTTGGCCAGTTGTGCGGTGTTCTGTTTCTTGTTGGAACGAAAATAATCCAATAATGACATGTTTAACTCCCGAACAGTCGGCTAAAGAAGCCCTTCTTTTCTTCTTCCAGAAAACGAAATTCCTTGGTATCACCGAGCAGACGGGAAACCGCATCATCATAGGCCTGACCGGCATCGGACTCCTTGTCCAGAATGACCGGCTCGCCCGAGTTGGAGGCACGCAGCACGGCCTGTGACTCCGGGATCACCCCGAGCAGCGGGATGGCTAGGATTTCCTGCACGTCCTGCACGCTCAGCATGTCGCCGCGATTGACGCGGGTCGGGCAGTAGCGAGTCAGCAGCAGGTGCTCCTTGATGGGATCTTCACCACGCTCGGCACGACGGGATTTGGAGGAGAGGATGCCGAGGATCCGGTCGGAGTCACGCACGGAAGAGACTTCCGGGTTGGTGGTGACGATCGCCTCGTCGGCAAAGTAGAGGGCCATCAGGGCGCCCGCTTCGATCCCCGCCGGAGAGTCGCAGACGATGTAGTCAAACTTCATCTCGGCCAGTTGCTCCAGCACCTTCTCGACACCCTCTTTGGTCAGGGCATCTTTGTCACGGGTCTGGGACGCCGGCAGGATATAGAGATTCTCGCTGCGCTTGTCCTTGATGAGGGCCTGATTGAGGTTGGCTTCACCGTTGATGACGTTGACGAAGTCATACACCACGCGGCGCTCGCAGCCCATGATGAGGTCCAGGTTTCGCAGACCGATGTCAAAATCGATGACCACAGTTTTGTGGCCACGCTGGGCTAAACCGGTACTCAGGGCCGCGCTGGTTGTGGTCTTGCCAACGCCACCTTTACCCGATGTAACGACTATGATTCGCGCCATTCTCGCTTCCTTGTAACTCTATTTGATACGGTCTATACGGAGTTGTTCATTATCCAGCCGGATATGGACCGGTTGCTGGATGAGGCCTGCCGGCAATGCATCGCTGAGCTGGAATGTGCCAGCGATGGAGAGCAGCTCGGCCTGTAATTGCTGGCAATAGATCCGGGCCCGGGTATTGCCGCGGGCGCCGGCTATGGCTCTGCCACGCAGGGTGCCATATATATGAATGCTGTCATCGGCGAGCACTTCGGCCCCCGGACTGACGGAACCCAGCACCACAAGTGAGGTGCCGGCAGCATAAATCTGCTGGCCGGAGCGCACCGGGCCCACATGCACCCGGGTCGGGATGAGGGGGGCCGGCTCCGGCTCAGGGGGCGTGACGGGGGCGGCAGGAGCCACCACTGGCTCTGGCTCAGGTTGGGGATCGCTCTTGCGACTCTTGCCCGAGGCCATTACGGCAAGGCCCACCGCCTTGGCCGCCGTCTTCATCTCTTCACTTCGCGCGCCAGTGATGCCGACCAGCACGAACTCTTCCGACTCCACCAGCTCCTTGAGCTGTTCGAAGTCGGGGATCTGTTCCAGTCGGGAAACATTGATCACCAGCGGTGCACAATTAAAGAAGTAGGGCGCCTGAGCTACTTTTTCCGCCAACAACTGACGGATCCGCTCTGGCTCGCCATCGCTGATATGCAACACAGAAATAGTGAAGGTGGTCCCTTTCAATTCGTTATCGCGCTCAACCATGAATCTTCCCCGAGGCAGAGATGCTAATCCGTTATTGTTATTCAATTCCTGATGTTATAGTTTGCCCCCATCAGAGGCAATAAACTCGTCGGATTATATCAATTTCCATGTTGTGTGCAGTCTATAAAAGTCGCAAAAAAGCCGAGACCTACCTTTTTGTTGAAAGAAGAGAGGACTTTTCCCGCGTACCGGCCCCCTTGATGGCTGTTTTTGGTCGTCCCGAGCTGGTGCTGATGACCAAACTGGACCCGGCCAAACCCCTCGGGCTGGCCGAGGTCGGCAAGGTGATGGAGGCGTTGACCATGCAGGGATTCTACCTGCAGGTGCCGCCCCCGCCGGAGAACCTGCTGGAAGAGCACAAGGCTCGCCAGAAAAAGGGGGCGTGACCTCTCCCGCTTGAAACCATCAAGATGGCCCCGTCGCAACAGAGCGTGTGACGGGGCTGTTTTTTATCCGGTTATCGCCATTTTCTACCTTGCGATTCATCGCTCATGTTCAGTGCCTGAACAACTGATGACAAATTAACGGGGTGCTTAACCGGACAATATTGGTCATCTGCCCGATATATTGCCGGCTTGTCCACGGAGTTACTTTTGGCGAGCACAACAGCGAGCACAACACTTGTGCCAATTTTTTCCGAGCTGTTCCATCAATTGGGGGGGGTTATTTACACCGTTATTTTCTTATCGCCTTACCTCGTTTCCCCTTCTTTTTTAAAATATAAAGTCAAGCGTATATGACCTGCTTTTAGTCAATTTTTGTCCTTGCTCACAAAATAGCCCAGCTGTTTCTAGCCAATTTCCCGCGCGAGCAGCCTTGCGAGACGAGCTTGCCAGCCATCGAGGAAAAAGAGCTTGGCCACCAATATATTGCCGCTATCTGATATGAGTCCTGTTGGACGAGAGCGTTCCGCTTGTGAGCCTATACGGGCAGGCGAGCAAAGCCTTGCTGTTATCAGCCAATAGTGGTCAAGGCCAGCGTGATAGTAATTGTGAATATGTTGGCGTAATCAAACCGGCGCAGCAGGGGCTCTGGGGAGGTGTGCTGCAGGATAAAAGGGGAGGGAGCCACATAGTTGCACACCACAACGTACAAATATGGGTCAGGTGTATGGCTGGCTTGCAAGGTGCCTTATCGGTGAAAATAGGCGGTTTGACGAGAGCTGAAAGGTTATTACTGTGCTGCCGATAACTCTGTGGCTCATAAAGCGGCAGCAAATAAAAAAGGATGGCGGCTGGCCATCCTTTTATTGTCGTCGGCACAAGTGGCCGAGCGGTATTACGCCTTTTTCAGGTAGGCGGCGACCAGCACGATCTGCACACCGTTGACCTTGCCTTCGATATGCAGCGGGTTGTTGGTCAGGCGGATGCTCTTGACCAGGGTGCCGCGCTTGGCGGTAAAGCCGGCGCCCTTGACGTCCAGATCCTTGATCAGGGTGACGGAGTCGCCCTCTTGCAGCACGGCGCCGTTGGAGTCAACGGTCGGCACGCTGTCGTCATCTTCGGAAGCCATGCCCGCTTCGGCCCAGGACTTGGTCTCTTCTTCCATGTACATCATGTCCAGCATGTCCTGAGCCCATACTTCGCCTTGCGCGGAGAGGGCTTTCAGCTGGCGCCATGCCATGACCTGAACGGCCGGCACCTGGCTCCACATGCTGTCGCCTAGGCAGCGCCAGTGGTTGACAACCACGGTCTCTGGCTGCTCCAGCTGGCCGCGGCAGGTATCGCAGATGGCCACGCTGTGATCATCATCGCTGGCGGGGGAGTGGGGTACCACGAAAGCGGTCAGTGCCTGCTCGGCGCCGCACAGTTCACACTTGGCGCCTGCGCGCGCTTGCAGGATGGCGTTGATGGTCATGTTATTGATCCCCTGGTTGGTAGTAAAACGACCCGCATCGGGCGGGGCGCATCAAAGAGGGGGCGGAATATAGCATAAAACCCCGCATTTTGTCAGGTCGGGTAGCAAGCCGGGTCAGGCTACTCCCTTGAACGGCACTTTACTGCGCAGCAAGAGTGCAATTTGAAGCGGGATCGCTAGAATGAGCCTCCTTTTGACTGCCGGATAGAGGCTCCTGTGCTGGCGCAACGCTTTCAACAACTGGATCTGCTGCTGATCCGCCATCGGCGCTGGTGGCAATATCAGCCCTATCACCACCTGACCATGCCCTTTGCCAACGAGGCTCCGGAGCTGGTGGCACAGCTCGATGCTCTCACGCTGGAGCAACTGGCTGAACTTGATGGCGACATGGCGGCCCTTGGCTCGTTGCTCTCCCCCTGGATTGCCGATGGCGAGGCATTGCTGCAACTCAGTCAGCTTGAGCCTTTTACCCCCGAGCCTATCAGTTGCAGCAAGGAGATGGCGCTGCACATGCCGGGGCGCAAGCAGGCTCAAATCGAGGCGTTCACTGCCTGCTTGCCCGTGCATCAGGGGCCTTATCTGGAGTGGTGTGCCGGCAAAGGGCATCTTGGGCGACTGGTATCACGTCATCGTCACGCGTCGGTATTGAGCCTCGAATTGCAAGAGCAGCTCTGTGAAGAGGGTCGTCAGCTGGCCGAGCGTGATGGCGCCACCATGACCTTCTGCTGCGCCGATGCCTTTGCTCCCGAGTCTGCCGAGCTTATTGCGCCCGAGCACCATGCCATGGCACTGCACGCCTGTGGCGAGTTGCACACTCATCTGTTGGCGCAAGTGGCCGAGCGCAGTGCCCGCGGGGTGACCATCTCCCCCTGCTGTTACCATCTGATCCGCACCCCGGATTACCGTCCGCTCTCTCAAGCTGCTCAGGGTAGTGCGTTGCGTCTGGTCAAGGCCGATCTCAAACTGCCGTTGCAGGAGACGGTGACCGGCGGCGCGCGGATCACCCGCTTGCGCGAGCAGGAGGTGGTGTGGCGACTCGCCTTTGATTGCCTGCAACGGGAAGTGCGCGGGGTCGATGAGTATCTGCCGGTGCCCAATATGCAAAAGAGCCTGCTGACCGGCAGTTTCGTGGCATTTTGCGACTGGGCTGCCGAGCGCAAGGGGATCCCGTTGCCGAGCGGACTGGACTACGGCGCCTTTGTGGCCAAAGGGGAGGCGCGTTTTGGCGCTGTCGCTAGGATGGAGCTGGTGCGTCACCTGTTTCGCCGTCCCCTCGAGATCTGGCTTGCCCTCGATAGAGCCTTGTACCTGCAAGAGCAGGGTTATCGGGTCGAGGTGGGGGAGTTCTGTGCCAAACCGATGACGCCGCGCAATATCCTGATCCGCGCGGTGAAGGCACAAGCCTGAGTCGCTAGCCTCCCTGCAGCTTGATTGTTTCGAATGGCTGACAAGCTCCTCTTGTCAGCCATTTTTTGCGTCTAAAAAAATGTACGGGTGGTAGCCACTCCATCCACTCGCGCGGATCCAGTTCTACTGGTGCCACCTTGTCAAAAATTGTTTCGTATGAGTTCTTTGTGTCGGTTGATGGCTAATTTTTCTGACAAGGTGAAATGGCTCACAAATCTGTTTTATTTCTTAATTCTCATCGTGAATTTAGTTAATAAAACACCTACTCTTGTAGCGCCCTATATTCAAACAAGGACTGTGATTTATGTTCAAACCCAAGCGTTGTGCCTGGTTGATTGCGGCTGCCTGCGCATTGCCAAGTTATAGTGCAATGAGCGCAACCATGAATATTCAACCCGATCCGCAGAACCCCGGTGGATATGTTATTGCTGCCTCTGATGTGGCTGCCGTGGAAAAAGCCAAGACAGCCAATCCCATGTATGCAATTTGGGCCAAGGCGTTGGCGACCCGATCCAATAAAATAGTCGATGCCATTGAACCCGGGTTGGCGAGCAACCCTGACAACGTAAAACGGGTTGAACGGGTATTTCCCCAGTCGGAATGGGATTATTTAACCCAGATGGCAGCACCGGAATACACCTATGTCCGGTTCTTGCGTGCAATCGGTAAATTCCCGGCATTTTGCGGGGAATATACTGACGGGCGTGATTCCGATGCGATCTGTAAAAAATCCATCGTGACCGCCTTTGCCCACTTCTCTCAGGAGACAGGGGGGCATATCTCCAAGGACAATGTTTCCGACAACCCGCTGGGGTTGGAAGAGTGGCAGCAGGCGCTGGTGCATGTGCGCGAGATGGGCTGGTCAGAGGGACAGACCGGCTACACCACCGGTTGCGGTCAGAACGACTGGCAAAACAAGAAGTGGCCCTGCAGTACCGGACAAGGCTACTTCGGCCGCGGTGCCAAGCAACTCTCCTACCACTTCAACTACGGCGCCTTCTCCGAGGCGATGTTCGATGGCGATGCCTCCGTGCTGCTCAACAACCCGGGGCTGGTGGCCGACTCCTGGCTCAACCTCGCCTCGGCCATCTGGTTCTTCCTGACGCCACAGGCGCCCAAGCCGGCCATGCTGCACGTGATTGACCGCACCTGGGTACCTTCCAAACGGGAAGTGGATGCCGGTATTGGCTACGGCTTTGGTACCACCATCAACGTCATCAATGGCGGCATCGAGTGTGGCGAACAGAACAAGGACAAGGGGCAGCCGGTCAACCGCATTCGCTATTGGGAAGGGCTGGCCAATCACTACCAGATCCCGGTCAAGGCCGATGAGAAGAATACCTGCTGGCAGCAGACGCCTTATGGCAGCCTCAACCTCAACGGCGCCACCGACGTGCTCTACACCAACTGGGATGGCAACTGGAAATACTACCCGGATCGCCCGGGCGGTTACTCCTTCGAGTGTGAGCTGGTCGGCTTCCAGACCGCCTACTCGGCGCTGGTGCCGGGCGATTACCAGAAGTGCGTGACCAACTTCTACGGCTCCCACGCCAACTGGCCGAAAGTGCGGGTCGTGGACAAACTGACCCCGCCGCCGGTCGACCCGAGCGAACCGCCCATCGGTGGCAACCCGGCCTGGGAAGCGACCAAGGTCTATACCGCTGGCAGCAAGGTGAGCTACAAAGGCGTTGTCTATCAGGCCAAATGGTGGACGCAGGGTGATGATCCAACCAAGGGTGGCCCCTGGGTTGTGGTGCCTGCCAAATAAGATGGTGTAATTTAACTCCCAAAGAGGAGATGGAGGGTAACTCCTTCTCCTCGTTAATTACCAACAGTGCATCACTGAATATTATCTTGTATTTTTAATGGTGCTTTTGTTCTAACTGATAAGGTTAAATTTTATTTTGAAATTTATATTAGATAGTGTTTGGTTAAAGTTAAAATCAACAATTTAATATGCGGGTTTGTCAGTCCTATAAGCAGACGTGTTCTGACAAGCGTGTGCGTTACGGCCTAATTCCTTTTCCATCATTAAATGAATCATCTCGTTGCGAATAAGGGGCCATCTTCTCTATTTGTAAATTGTCATTTATCACCGACATGGTGAGGTCTTGCTATATCGCGCAGTTTTATTTTGGCACTTTGTCACTTATTCCCTTGAGAAAATTGATGTGAACGATCGGTTTATATTGGTAAGCTCTTTGACTTGTGCAAAATTGCAACAAAGGGGGCAAGATGAAGGGCGGTTGTCATTGCGGGGTGATCCGTTATGAGGTGCTGACTGCACCTTTTGCGGCCGATTTTTGTCACTGTCGGGATTGCCAGCGCACCACGGGTGCCCCGGTCGGGGCCTGGATGGACTTTCGCATCGAACAGGTAGAGTGGCTTTGCGGCAAACCGACCGAGTATGCGTCTTCAGATTTTATCCGCCGGGGATTTTGCGCCGAGTGTGGCTCCTCCCTTACGTATCGCAGCACCCAGTACCCTGAGTATCTCACGTTGGCCATCGCCTCCCTCGATAATCCGGATGCTGTTGCGCCAACCTACCACATCCATACCGACAGCCAGCTGCCCTGGTTGCCGATCCAGGACGAGCATCCCCGTTATCCCAAAGGGAAGTAAAACTAGGGTAACCCCAACAAAGGAGGTTGGTATGGAGCTGGTAGTTATCCGCCATGGCGAGACGCAAGCCAATGCGGAAGGACGGTATCAGGGGGCGCTGGATATCGGGCTTAATGAGAGTGGCCAGAGGCACATTGCCCGATTGGCAGACGAGATAGCTGCCACTCAGGCCCCGTTCGATCGGCTGCTGGCTTCGCCGCTGCAGCGAACCAGAGAGAGCGCTGCGATCTTCGCTCGCCAGTTGGATTTGCCAGTAGAGCTTGCGCCAGCCTTTCGTGAGCGGCATGTCGGTCTGTTTGAGGGGTTAACACAAGCAGAGGCGAAATCGCGTTATCCCGAGCTGTGGGCGCGCAATATTACCCGACGTTGGGCAGAGGCACCACCCGGTGGTGAAACGCTGGATGAGGTAGTTGCCCGAGTGTCGCAAGGGCTGCTCGAACTGACCTCGAACGCGCAAGAGGAGCGGGTGCTGCTGGTCGCACATGGGGTCGTCGCCAAGGTGATCCGTGCCGTGACAAGTGCCGGATTTGATGGCTTTTCGATTGGCAGTTGGCCAACGGCGGCATGCTGACGGTGCATTTTCCGGTACCTTTAACGCCGGATAAACCTCTGCCATTTTGCCGACCCCCCTCAACCGGTGGACTATGAGTGAACCGACCTTTGTGACTCCCGATCATCCTTAATCCTGTTGTGCTCACTTTGCATCGTGTTTGCTGGTCATTCGGAGTCTGCTTGACCGTTATCTGAGGGTGATCGGAGGGGGCATTGTCGCGGCAAAGCGCTATCGCAAAAAGAGACCTGCCGCGGTAGCAGTGTTCCATTATTTCACCTGTGCAAAAGCGATGGTTAACTCTGTCTCACCAGTGAAACAATCTATGTATGGGGGCGGGTAAAAAGCACCACGCCACTCAAGGTGGCGTGGCTCCGAACTGGCTGTGATAACGAATAAATGGTTCTTTGTGGCTGGTCGAGGGGCAAGCCGTCGTGACTGAAGAAGGGGCCGAGCCATCAGGTCGGCTCCGGCTCCTCCTTGCGACAGCAGTTGCGCCCCTGTTTCTTGGCTATATAGAGGGCGGTGTCGGCCCGTCTGACCATCTTCTCCACGCTGTCGAGGGGGCCCTTGCTGGCGCTGATCCCGATGCTGATGGTGAGTGAGACCTCAAGCGCCCCGGATAGGGCATGGCGTGCCGACTCCACCGCCAGTCTGATCCGCTCGGCGCTGGCCCAGGCCAGCTCCAGCGAGGTCTCCGGCAGCAGCACGATAAACTCCTCGCCGCCCCAGCGTCCCAGCATGTCCACCTCGCGCAGCTGTTTGCCGATCCGGTTGACCAGACTCAGGATCGCCTGATCCCCCTGCTGGTGGCCAAAGTTGTCGTTGACCTCCTTGAAGTGATCGATGTCGATCAGCAGCAGGCTCATGGTGTGACCAAAGCGCTGGCAGCGTTGCATCTCGGCGTTGACCAGCTCATCGAAACGGCGCCGGTTGGCAATACCGGTCAGGGGATCCGTGGTGGCGGCGACTTTCAGCTCTTCCACCAGCCGCGCCCGTTCGGAGATGTCGCGCAGGATGGCGGTCATCTCGGTGGTCTGACCCATATTGATCTTGGCGATGGTTACCTCCAGCGGAAATTCGCTGCCATCGCGGCGCAGCCCTACCACGGAGGCGCGGGCATGCATCGGGCGTGAATTGATGGGGGAGTTGCTGAACGCCTTGAAGTAGCTGTCATGGTTGGCGCGAAAGCGTTGCGGCAGCAGGGTCTCCAGCCGTTTGCCAAGATAGCTCTCGTCGATGCCGAACATCTCGCAGGCGGCGGTATTGATAAGTTCGATCCGCGATTCGCTGCTGACGCTGATGATGCCGTCATAGGCGGAGTTGACCACAGCTTCAAAGCGGCGGCGACTGGTGGTGAGCGCATCTTCCAGCTGCTTCTTGGCGGTGATGTCGATGGCGGTGACGATGATCCGGTTGATCCGTGCCTGTTCGGGAATGATGGGGGAGAGGACAAAGCGCCACCAGCTGGTGCGCGACAGGCTATCGATGGGCAGTTCGCTCTCCACCCCGGTCTGCTGGCTCACGCACTCGTGCATCGGCTGCTCGATGCTGCTTGTGATGTAGCGGGGAAACATTTCGTTGAGCCGTTTGCCAATGCAGCCAAGCACCTCGATCTCGAAGGCCTTGGCGAAGGTGTCGTTGGCTGATACCAGAACAAAATGATCATCCTTGTCGAGGCTGAATACCGCCACGGCGGCACCGATGGCGTCGAGGGATGACTTGATGTCGGCATGGGAGCCTCGTGTAAACATGCAACCTCCACTGTCAATAACGTATTGATATTCAGTATAGGTTGCCGATTTTACGAGCTACTCCTCGATATCCAGCAAGACCAGAATGGCGCTGTCGCCGCCCCATTCACGTGGTGCCTGATGAAAGGCGCGCACGTTGGGGTGCTGGGCCAGCCAGCTCGGAATGCGCTGTTTGAGGATATGTTTGCCGATGCCGTGCATCACCGAGGCGACGTGAATGTTCTCTTTTTGGCAGAGGGTGAGCAGGGCGGCCAGCTCCTGTTTGGCCTGATGCTGGTTCATGCCGTGCAGATCGAGGTAGATCTCCGGCGGATAACTGCCCCGCTTGAGCTTTTTCAGCTCGAATTTCGACACATCTTCGCGCACGTAACGGGTCGGGCCATCGTCCTCGAGATGGGGCTGATACTCATCGCTGAAATAGTGGTCAACCCCAAGGGATTCGCGGCTTTCGCGCATTTCGCGTTTCTGCTTGACCGGGCGTAACTCGGCCCTTATGGTATCTTGCTTGATTTTCCGGGTACCTTTTATCGCATCGCGGAACAGCTGGGTTTCCTCGTCTGTCGGTGAGGGCGTTTTTTTCATCAGGTACTCGTCTTGCTCGCTGTATAAAATTCTCGGGCCGGATATTACTCGACTTGGAGGTGGATTTGGACAAGATATTTATCGATGAGGTGGTTGCCGAGATGCACACCATCCAGGACATGTTGCGCTGGGCCATGAGTCGTTTCAACGACGCCGGTATCTTCTACGGACATGGTACCGACAACGCCTGGGATGAGGCTGTGCAGCTGGTACTGCCCGCGTTGCATCTGCCGCCGGACGTGGATCCGGCGATGCGCCACTCCCGTCTCACCAGCAGCGAGCGTCACCGGATTGCCGAACTGATCGTGCGCCGCGTGCAGGAGCGTGTTCCCGCGCCCTATCTCACCAACAAGGCCTGGTATGCCGGTTGGGAGTTCTACGTTGACGAGCGGGTGCTTATCCCCCGTTCTCCCATCGCCGAGATGGTGGCCAACCGCTTCGCGCCGTTCCTCAAACAGGAGCCGACCCGGATCATGGATCTCTGCACCGGCTCCGGTTGCATCGCCATCATCATGGCTCACGAGTTCCCGGACGCCGAGGTTGACGCCATCGACATCAGCGTCGATGCCCTGAATGTGGCCGAGCGCAACATCAACGATCACGGGCTGGAGCAGCAGGTTATCCCGATCCGCTCTGATCTGTTCCGCGATCTGCCAGTTGGCGACAAGTACGATCTTATCGTTTCCAACCCGCCCTACGTGGATTCCGAAGATATGTCGGATCTGCCGGACGAGTTCCGTCACGAGCCGGAGCTGGCGCTCGCCTCCGGCAGCGATGGCCTCAAGCTCACCAAGCGCCTGCTGGCCAATGCGGCCGACTTCCTCAAGGATGACGGCGTGCTGGTGGTCGAGGTGGGCAACAGCATGATCCATCTGGAATCCCAGTTCCCCGAAATCCCCTTTACCTGGGTAGAGTTCGAGAACGGCGGCCACGGTGTGTTCGTGATGACGCGCGACGAGCTGGTGCAGTATCAGGATCATTTTGCCATCTACAAGAACTAAGCAGGAGCGCCTATGGCAGGGAACAGTTTTGGCCAACTCTTTCGGGTAACCACCTTCGGCGAGAGCCACGGTCTGGCGCTGGGCGCCGTGGTCGATGGCTGCCCGCCGGGGCTGGAGATCAGCGAGGCGGATCTGCAAGGGGATCTCGATCGGCGCAAGCCCGGCACCTCCCGCTACACCACGCCACGCCGTGAACCGGACGAGGTGAAGATCCTCTCCGGGGTGTTTGAGGGCAGGACCACCGGTACGTCCATCGGGCTCTTGATCGAGAACACCGATCAGCGCTCCAAGGATTACTCCGATATCAAGGATCTGTTCCGCCCGGGCCATGCTGATTACACCTACCACCAGAAGTATGGTCAGCGCGACTATCGTGGCGGCGGTCGCTCCTCCGCTCGCGAAACCGCGATGCGGGTGGCGGCGGGTGCCATTGCCAAAAAGTACCTCAAACAGGTGCATGGCATCGAGATCACCGGTTTTCTCTCCCAGCTTGGCCCCATCAAGGCGGAAGCTTTTGATGCGGCGCAGATCGAGCAGAACCCCTTCTTCTTCCCCGATGCGGGCAAGCTGGAAGCGCTCGATCAATACATGCGTGACCTGAAGAAAGAGGGCAACAGCATTGGCGCCAAGGTGCAGGTCATCGCGCGCAATGTGCCGGTGGGCCTCGGTGAGCCGGTGTTCGACCGCCTCGATGCCGACATCGCCCACGCCATGATGGGCATCAATGCGGTTAAAGGGGTGGAGATCGGTGACGGCTTTGCGGTAGTGGAGCAAAAAGGCTCCGAGCATCGCGACGAGATGACCCCGGCCGGCTTTGCCAGCAACCATGCGGGCGGCATTCTGGGCGGTATTTCATCCGGTCAGGATATCGTGGTGAGCATGGCGCTCAAGCCTACCTCCAGCATCACGGTACCGGGCAAGACCATCACCACCGAGGGTGAGGCTACCGAGATGATCACCAAGGGGCGCCACGATCCTTGCGTCGGCATCCGCGCCGTGCCCATCACCGAGGCGATGCTGGCGCTGGTGCTGATGGATCATCTGTTGCGTCACCGCGCCCAGAATCAGGGTGTGCTGACTCAGACGCCGCAACTGCGCTGATCGGCATAACGACCCACTGGCTGATCAACTCTTGATTGGCCAGTATGAAAAAGGCGACCTTCTGGTCGCCTTTTTGTTTTCTCCGCTCGGGTTAATGCAGCGGGGGCTCATCGCCAGCGGGGGCGGCACTCAGGCGGCATGTGGGGGGCGGAAAGTTACGATCGGTTTTGGGCAGGGTGGCGATCGCCTTGTCGATGCTGACGAGCTGCTCATCGCTGATGCTCTCTTTGGCAAACATCAGGCTGACCGGCTGGTGGTGGAGCAGCAACTGGCAGCTGATAAAGCCGGTGGCGCCGAGCTGGTCGAGGCGATAACGGGCGTATTGCCACTCCATGATGACGCCGTCGAGGCGGCGGGCGAGCAGCAGATCGATCAGCCGGTCGTCGGCGTTGTACTCGGTTACCTCCTTGAGTGCCGGGCAGTGTTCCAACTGCTGCATCGGGCGGGTGCCGCGCAGCTTGCCGATCTTGAGCCCCTTGGCGTTGCACAGCGCAGAGAGGGTCGGGTAACCGGCCCAGCGATCCTGCTGGCCGGGAATGGGATCGTTGCTGAGCAGCACGTAGGCGCTGTGGCGATAGGGGGCCGAGAAGCGGGCATATTGTTCGCGCTCCGGCAGCGCCAGGGCGCCCATCGCTATATCAAGTTGGCCATGCTCCACCAGATGGAGTGCCCGGGCCCAAGGAATTTCACGAAATTTGGGAGTGAAACCCGCCTTGGTGAGGATTTGGCGGGTCAGGCTGATATCGAGCCCTGCCAGTACCCCTTTATTGTTGAGCTGACTGAAGGGGGGCCAGTGGCTCCAGGCCACGGTGAAAACCTGCTTGTCGGCTTGTGCCGGCATCGCCCACAACAGCAGCAGGGCAAGCCAGAGTGGCCATCTGATGGGAAAGCCTGATTGCCTCTTCATATAAACCTCATCATCCCTGATCTTTTTGATCTCCGTGCCTTGTTGACAACAGAGTGTTTTTATTGTGTCTGATGTTAATAGGGCAGTAGTAAAAGATCGGATAAACGGGAGCAATTGGGGCAGGGAAGGCGGGATTTTCTCCTCGTGCTGGGAGGAACATCACATTTTTCTCGTTTCTCCTCAATAACTCCGCTAGACTGCGCCCCTATTCTTTCCCCTTTGCTCTGCTCCCCGGGGAAATCGTTGTGTTCTCAACAGGCCCGAGTCTGGCGAGATGGCATCGGCTCAGCAGAGGAGCCCCATCCCGGATTGTCGGCGCCCCTATCCCTAGCAGGTAACTATGAGTTTTACTTCCCTCGGTCTGGCCGAACCCTTGTTGCGTGCCGTTGCCGAACAAGGCTACGACACCCCGTCTCCCATTCAGCAGCAAGCGATCCCGGCCGTTCTGGCTGGCCGCGATCTGATGGCGGCGGCCCAAACAGGGACCGGCAAGACCGCAGGCTTTACCCTGCCGATGCTGCAACGTCTGATGGAGAGCAAGCGCAAGGTCTCTCCGAACCGCGTCCGTGCGCTGGTACTGACCCCGACGCGCGAGCTGGCCGCCCAGGTGGGCGAGAGCGTGCGCAACTACGGCAAGCATCTGCCCCTGCGCAGCCACGTGGTATTTGGCGGCGTGAGCATCAACCCGCAGATGATGGCGACCCGCCGTGGTCTGGACGTGCTGGTGGCCTGTCCGGGCCGTCTGATCGATCTCTACAACCAGAATGCCGTCAAGTTTGACGAGGTGGAGATCCTGGTACTGGACGAAGCGGATCGCATGCTCGACATGGGCTTTATCCGCGACATCCGCCGCATCCTGACCCTGCTGCCGAAGAAGCGCCAGAACCTGCTCTTCTCCGCCACCTTCGCCGACGAGATCCGCGAGCTGGCAACCGGCCTTTTGGACAACCCGGCAGTGATTGAAGTCGCCCCGCGCAACAGCACCGCCGAGCGTATCGAGCAGCTGGTGCACCCGTGCGACAAGGCCAACAAGATTGCCCTGCTGAGCCACCTGATCTCCAGCAACAACTGGCAGCAGGTGCTGGTCTTTACCCGTACCAAGCACATCGCCAACCGGGTTGCCGAGAAGCTTGAAAAAGACGGCATCAGTGCCGCCGCCATTCACGGCAACAAGAGCCAGGGTGCCCGTACCCGCGCGCTGGCCGGCTTCAAGGATGGCAGCGTGCGCGTGATGGTGGCGACCGACATCGCGGCCCGTGGCCTCGATATCGACAAGCTGCCGCAGGTAGTGAACTTCGAGCTGCCGAACGTGGCGGAAGATTACGTGCACCGTATCGGTCGTACCGGTCGTGCCGGCGCTGCCGGTCACGCCATCTCCCTGGTTGCGGCCGATGAAGGGAAACTGATCAAGGCCATCGAGCGTCTGACCAAGCAGAACATCCCCTGCGAGCAGGTGCCCGGCTTCGAAGCATCCCGTGAGACCCTCGACAACATCGCCCGTGGTATCGGTGCGCCGCTGCGCAAAGAGCCCCGTGATCCGAGCGAGCAGCGCCGTGCGCCGCGTCCGCAAGGTCAGGGCCAGCGTCAGGGGGCCGCTCGCTCCGGCAACAACGGTGGCGCTAACCGCTCCGGCAACGGCGGCAAGCCCAAACCCCAGGGTGGTCAGCGTCCGGCTGATGGCGCCGCCAAGCCGGCTCAGGCCCGTCGTCCCCGTCGCGCCAGCCATAACCAGTAAGGGCAAGGAGAGCCACTCTCCCGCTCTGAACGGTTAAACGAAAAGCCCTGCCATATCGGCAGGGCTTTTCTATTTCTGCTTCTGCGGCTCCGCGTTTGGCTGACCTGCTCTGGTCAGGAGAGCAGGGCGGTGATCAGGAGACAGGCCGCACTCAGCAAAATGACGGTGAAAGTCAGCCCCATTCCCACTATTCGATAGCGGAAATTCTCCGGCGTGCGGCTCATACCGAAGGCGTGACAGAGGCGACCAAGCAGCAAGGCACTCCCCAGCAGATGAACCAGCCAGGGGGCATGGCTGCCGGTTTCCACGAAATAGATGAGCAGCAGGGCGAGGGGAACATACTCGGCAAAGTTGGCGTGCACCCGCATGGCCCGCAGCATGGCGGGATCATCGCCATGGCCGAGCGCCACTTTCTGGCGGTGACGGGTGCGAATGGTGCTAACGCTGAGCAGGATAAAGAGCAGGGCAAGCAGGGCCGCATAGATGGGCAGTATGGTCATGGCATAGGGCTCCCGAGGTGATGAATGAGCATGGATCTGTTGTGTGCTCAATGGCTTGCCCTTGAGGGTAGCAGTAAAGAGGGCTCGGCCATGGCGTCCTGATCGCCCTTGCCGGATAAAAAAAAGCCCCGCCAGTCTGGCAGGGCTTGTTGTCTGGTTTTAGGTTGCGTGCTCTGTCAGCTGTACTTAGCCAGTCAGGCGCCGTAGGGGAGAGAGGAGTGGTGCAGCACGATGCGCACCTTGCCATCATCCCCCTTCTTGAAACCCCAGCTCTTGTCGACCGTGGTCTCCTTGTTGTCGCGATCCACCAGATGCACCTTGCCCATGGTCAGCGCCATGTTGCCGTTGATATAGACGGCGGCATTGTCATAGCGGTAGCTCTGCCAGTTTTTCAGGGCAAAGCCGCTGTCTGCCGGATAGGCGCTGTTGTTGCCGACAAAATAGGCCAGCGCCCCCTCGCGGGTGGTGCGAAAGGTCTGCTCGCCACCGGCGAGGGTGGGTTTGAACAGCACCGGCCCCAGCTGGTAGCCATAAGCGCTGTCGAGTACCGCCTCGGCGGTGGCTTTGGCGCGCTCAATGCCGCCGGCCCGATAGTCATCGCTGATCTTGATGAGCGCCGCGCCCCAGGCATCTTGCGCCGCCTTGATGTCGGCCTCGGTGATATTGTTGTTGGTGATTTCGGCCGCGCTGAGGGCGCCGCTGGCTGCCAGCAGAACAAGGGCAAGGGAACTCTTCGTGAGATGCAACATCATTGTTTTCAAACTCCTGAAAGCGATAAACGAGGGGGCAGTGTAGCGATCGGGCATGAACGGGTTTTGAACTGTCCGTTCAGGTTTTGCTGGCAAAAAAGATTGTATAAAACACGGTTTTTGGCGGTTTGTTCGGTGGTGCCCTGATCAGCGGACGGGGGTCAGCAGAGCCGAGAAGTAGCGCTCCTGCATCTGTTGCCAGCGGCCGCTCGCTATCAGCTGTTGCTGGGATTGGACAAGGGCGGCGATATCGGCCTGGCGGCTCTTGTTGAGGTAGAGATAGACCTCGATATCGGAGACCCGTTTCCATGGTGCGGCAAGGGGGGATTGATTGGTGGGCAGCAGCCGGATCACCCAGTCGGTTCTGCCGCGCTGGAGCAGGGCGAGACCCTGCTTCTCATCGTTGAACCGGACGATGCGCCGACTGTCGAGATAGCGGTTGCACCACTGAATGCCGCGCAGGCAGCCAACCCGCTCCTGACTGGCGGGGGGCCAGCTGGCGTCCTGCTTGCTCTGGGCATAGATGGTGATTTCGCCAATCGCCGTACCGACCGGGAGCATCTGCGGGTGAGTCTGCTCAAAGCCCTTGATCCGGGCGATATCGCCATCGATGGTGCTATCGGAGTCAACCAGTTTGCGGCAGCGGGCGAGGGTGCAGGGGATAAAGGTGAAATCGACTTTGGCCTTGCCAAACCACTCCTCATAGAAGGGGCGCAGCAGGGGGATATATTCCACGGGCGCCGCCAGCGACAGGGTCGCGCCCTGGGCAATCGGGTTCAGACAGCACAGCAGAAACCAGCCAGCCCACTTCATACCTTGCTCCCCACTCCATTGCGTATGGAAAAAGCGTAGCTGAAACGTCCTTTATCCCTCTGGTGCGAGAGAGGGGATGGGCAGAGCAGCGTTATGTGCTGTAGCGATAAAACAAAGCCCCGCCAATCAGATTGGCGGGGCTTTGTTATTTGGGGCATTCCGTATCGGGGATTACAGCGCGGGCAGCAGTCCCATGCTGACGCTGATCTGGACGCCGACAATCAGCACCCCCATGGCACCGGCCACTCCCAGCGCTACTACGCCACCCGGGGCGCGGTAGTGGTGGGCGGGGGCCTGTTTGCGGCTCTGCCATACCAGCGCCACCGGCAGCAGTACCGCGAGGATGGCCAGCGCAATGGCGGCGTAGCCGAGGGCCATGATAAAGCCCTGCGGGAAGTAGAGGGCAAACAGCAGCGGCGGCACAAAGGTGATAAGGCCGGTCTGGCTGCGGCCCTGCCAGTTGTCCTTGCGGCGGGTCACCTTGGCCATAAAGTCGAACAGCCCCAGCGTCACCCCGAGGAAGGAGGTGGCGAGCGCCAGATCGGCAAACAGGTGCATCGCCTGATTGAAGGCGGGCCAGCTCACCAGCTTGCTGACGCTGGCGAGCAGGCTGTCGAGCGCGCCGCCATTGGCCAACAGGGAGGATTGGCCGAGCAGCCCCAGAATGGCCACCTGCCACAGCACGTAGAGGATCAGCGGCAGGGCGGAGCCCCAGACAAAGACCCGGCGCAACTGCTTGGGGCAATCGCCGAGGTAGAGCATCACGCTCGGGATCGAGCCGTGGAAGCCGAACGAGGTGAAGATCACCGGCAGGCCCGCCAGCAGCAGCCCTTCCCCGAGCGGCATGGCGAGCAGGTGTTCGCCCTGGGCGCGCGGCAGCAGCAGCGCCAGCACGCCCACCATGATCACCAGCTTGACGGTGAACATCAGCCGGTTGAGGTAATCCACCGAGCGGGTGCCGACACAAACCATGCCGCCAAACAGCAGGGTAAAGGCCCAGGCGGCCTGCTCCTGGCTCAGGGTGATGCCGGCATCGGCCAGCGCCTGTGCCAGCAGGCTGCTGCCACCGCTGATGTAAGCGGAGGCGAGGGCGTAGAACAGCATCAGGATGCAGAAGGAGGCGATGCGCTTGCCCCAGGGGCCGAGCAGGTGATCCGCCAGCTGGTGCAGGTACCACTTGCCGGTATTGAGGCTGGCCTCCACCTGCAGCATGGCGGTAAAGGCCATCAGGGCCCACAGGCCAATCATCAGCAGCAGGGTGGCGGGGCCGCCGAGGGACGAGGAGGCCAGCGGCAGGGCCAGCATACCGGCGCCTATGGTGGTGCCGGCAATCAACAGGGTACAACCCAGAGTCTTGGTGTTCATGTTATCCATCCGAAAGTGAGCGGAGATGTTGCAAACAAGAGAGAGCCAGTTGGCTGTGTCGGGAGGCGCCTCCGGGGGAAAAGCCGGAGGCTAGCAATATCGGCGTGGAAACATCTGTACCTGAAACCTGTCGGTTGTAAAAGATGGTTGCCACGTTAACGGATCGAAATAGCGGAGACAACCCCTAAAAAGCGGATCTTGTGCTGTGGAAGGCTTTTAAGTGGAAATAAAAAGTTACACTCAGCGCTATCCGCCGAAAAAATGTGCGCCTTGAGGGGGCGATGCCAGTCCGCTTGAACCAGCCCTCGGGATCGGGGGGGGTTGCTACAGGCGTCTGGAAGGGGCGACAGAGGGCAAAAGGGGGCGCTAGCGGCCCGGATGGCTCGGCATAAGTAAAAATAGGGTCATATGGCCAAAAGCCATAAATTCAATTTATAGCGAGCCGATGGGCCGATAAATGGGCCCTGAGCAGGGGTTGCAAGCCCTGTTGGCCGGTTGGCCGATCTTCCGCTGGTCAAACAGACGCGTGCAAACGTGGGCGTTGAGAAAAGAAGCCGCACAGGCTGTCAGTTCTGGCTGCCCATGAGGCAGTTTGTGCCGGCAGCCTGTACGGTTGTGAGCGGTTGCCGCAGACGGCTTAGCGACGGCGCTTGAGGGTGCGGCTTACATAGTGCAGCCCGCTCTGGTAGTCGCCATTGACCGCCTTGAGCGCCAGCTCCAGCGCCTGGCTCGCCAGCGCGTCGTGCTGCTGGGGCAGGGAGTTGATGCCAAAGGGGAGGAAGTCGAGCAGCCGATCGTCGCCGAAGGTGGCCATGGCGAGCTGGCTCATATCGGTCTCTTGTTCCAGCAGGTAGTCCAGTACCCCCTCCATCAGGATGTAGGAGGTGGTGATCAGCGCCTCGGGCAACTGGCCCAGCTGCTGGTGCAGATGTTTGATTAGGCGATACCCCTCGGTGCGCGAGAAGTGGGCCCCTTCACAGAGGTGGCAGGTCGCACTGTGGCTGGCGATGGCCTGCTCGAAGCCTGCTTTTCGCTCCTGACTGATCGTCAGTTCAGGCAGCGCAGTGATCAAGGCGATATGGCGAATGGCCGGGGTGAGCAGGGAGGCGGTGAGGTCATGGCTCGCCTTCTCATTTTCACTGGCGACGGTGACGAACTTGTCGGCTGCCATGCTCCGGTCGATGGCGAGGATCTGCACCCCCTGCGCCTGCTGGTTGCCATAGAAGGGATCGTCCGGCGGCAGGCAGCTGGCCACCAGCAGGGCATCCACATGGCGGCTAACCAGCATCTGGGCCAGCTCTTTTTCGGTGGCGGGATCATCCTCCGAGCAGACGATGAGCAGCTGATAGCCCTGTGCCCGCGCCCCCTGTTCCAGCCGTTTGGCCAGCTTGGCGTAACTGGCGTTCTCAAGGTCGGGCAGGATAAAGCCGAGGGTCTTGGTCTGGCCGCCGCGCAGGGAGGCGGCACGGCTGTCCGGCTGGTAGTTGTGGGCGGTGACGACTGCCATCACCTTGTCGCGGGTGGCCTGACTGATGCGGTATTGGTCGGCCTTGCCGTTGATCACATAGCTGGCCGTGGTGCGCGAGACACCGGCGAGGGCGGCGATTTCATCCAGTTTCATCATATTGGCTCTGTTTGAGTTGCTAGGCCCACGGGCACTGCCTGGTAAGGGCACCGAAAAGTGTGCGCGGGATCATATCATTGAAAACCGCTCTTTGTGGGTACTTGATCAATTCGCTGAAACGATTCAGTCTGAGTGTAAGTGAAACGATTCAGCTTGTCAGCAGCACCGCGTAGCAGAGATGCAGAGCAGGGTGGTAAAACCCGGTCAGGATCACATTTCGAGGTATCCCGACTATCGTCAGCTGGCAGGCAAACCGAATGTTCAATTGTGTTGACCCGGCGATGCCGGGATCTGATGGAGAGTGGCTATGTTGAAGTTGGTGCGAGAGCAGATCTTGCTGGGGCAGTCGGTGGCGACCAAGGCCGAGGCGATTGCCCTGTTGGCAGGCAAACTGACCGAGGCCGGTCTGGTGGAGGCGGGCTATGTCGATGGCATGCTGGCCCGTGAAGCGCAGCATGCCACCTACCTTGGCAGCGGCATCGCCATTCCCCACGGTACCACCGACACCCGTCATCTGGTGAAGAGCACCGGCGTCATGGTGGCCCAGTTCCCCAATGGCATCGAGTGGGACGAGGGGCAGATCGCCTACGTCGCCATCGGTATCGCCGCCAAGTCAGACGAGCATCTGGGCATTTTGCGCCAGCTCACCCATGTGCTGGGTGACGAGCAGGCGGCAGCCCAGCTCAAAGAGGCCACCGACGCTGACACCATCATCAATATCCTGACCGGCGCCACTGCCGCCAAAGAGGTGCAATACCTGACCCTGGCCGACTTCCCGGCCGATGATCGTGACCAGCTGTTGCTGGGCGCCGCTGCCCGCGCCAAGTCCGCCGGTTGGGGCGATGCCGCCATGGTAAGCGCGCTGCTGGCAAGCGAACCGGCCTATCTGGGCGAGGGCATCTGGCTGGCCCGCGCCAATGTTCAGCAAACAGCATCGGCCCAGACTGGCTGGGTGCTGGCCACCCCGAGCAGCGAACTTCGCGCAGGGGAGCTGCCGGTCAGCGCCATGCTGCTGCTGTGCGCCGCAGATAGCGGCCATCTGCCGCAACTGGAGAATCTGGCCAAACTGGCGGCCGCTGGTCAGCTGGCGACGCTGGCGGGCGGCGAGGGGCTGGCCATGTTGCAGGCGGGCCCCGCGAGCGGTCTTTCCGAAACCTTCACCATCATCAACCCCCACGGCCTGCATGCCCGTCCGGGCGCCATGCTGGTCAAGGTGGCCAAAGAGTTTGAATCAGATATCCGGGTTGCCAATCTGGATGGCAGCGGCGAGGCAGTCTCCGCCAAGAGCCTGATGAAGGTGATCGGCCTTGGGGTCAAGTGCGGGCACCGTCTGGCATTTCGCGCCGAAGGGGCAGATGCCGAAGCGGCCCTCAAGGGGATCGGTGAGGCGATCGCCGCTGGTCTGGGCGAGGGGGCGCATTGATGAAGATTGTCACCATTACCCTCAATCCCGCCCTTGATCTCACCACCCGTCTCGAGGCGATGAGCCTTGGCGAGGTGAATCTGGTGAGTGAGGCCAACCTGCGTGCGGCGGGCAAGGGGATCAACGTCGCCATGGTGCTCAAGGATTTGGGCCGTGAGGTGGGCGTCACCGGCTGGCTGGGCGCTGACAATGCGCAGAGCTTTGTCTCCCTGTTTGCAGAGCGAGCGCTGGATGATCACTTTGTCCGTGTCGCGGGCAGCACCCGCATCAACGTCAAGATCTCCGAGCAATCCGGTCGGGTCACCGATCTCAATCTGCCGGGGCTCACTATCCAGCAAGGGGAGGTGAGCGCGCTGGAGCAGACCATCGACCAATTGGCCCCTCACGCAGACTGGTTTGTGCTGGCGGGCAGCCTGCCCAAAGGGGTGGCCCCCGATTACTGCGCCCATCTGATCCGCCTGCTCAAGGCCAAGGGCAAGCAGGTGATCTTCGATTGCAGTGGTGCGGCGTTAAGCGAAGGGATCAAGTCGGCGCCGACCCTGGTCAAACCCAATCTGGAGGAGCTGAGCCAGTGGGCAGGCCGCCCCATCAAGACGCTGAGCGAGCAGGCCGAGTGTGCCCGCGCGCTTCAAGCAAGCGGGATCCCCAACGTGGTGATCTCCAACGGCGCCGATGGCCTCATCTGGTTTGCCCCGGATGCCGTCTGGCAAGCCATTCCGCCGCGGATGCAGGTGGTCAGCACGGTCGGTGCCGGCGATTCGCTGGTAGCCGGTCTCGCCCATGGTCTGAGCCTTGGCTGGACGCCGGAGCAGACCCTGCGGCTGGCTACCGCCGTCTCGGCACTGGCGGTGAGCCAGGTCGCGGTCGGCTTTGACGATATCAATGTGCTCAACCCCTTGCTTGAACAGGTGCGCGTAGAGCGTCTGGATGCGCTGGCACCGGTTCAATGCCATACCCCCTCAATGGAAAACTCAGGAGATGCCCAATGAAAGCAATCTTGGTTACGGCTTGCCCGGCGGGCATTGCCACCAGCTTTCTCGCTGCAAAACGGATAGAACAGCAGGCCAAACTGGCTGGCTGGGAACTCACCCTCGACGTCGGCTCCAGCGTGCAACCGCGCCAGATCCCCTCAAAAGAGCAGATTGCTGCGGCCGACTTGGTGCTGGTTGTCGCCAGTGCTCCGGTGGATCTCGCTGCCTATGATGGCAAGCGGGTCTATCAGGGCAGAATGGATCTCGCCCTGCAGGATCCGGCCGCCTTGCTGGAGGCAGCCGCCAGCGGCGCCAGTGTCTATCGTCATCAAGCCGTCTCCGCCGTTGCCAATGCTGCCGCCAAACCGGCCGCCGCAGGCAAGCGCATCGTCGCGGTGACTGCCTGCCCGACCGGGGTGGCCCACACCTTTATGTCGGCAGAAGCGCTGGAGACCATGGCCAAACAGCTGGGTTACCAGATCCGCGTCGAGACCCAAGGCTCGGTCGGTGCCCAGAATGCCCTGACCGCCGAGGAGATTGCATCCGCCGATCTGGTGTTCCTCGCCACCGATATCGAGGTGGACATGGCCCGTTTCGACGGCAAGCCGGTCTATCGCACCAGTACCGGAGCGGCGCTCAAGAAAACCCGTGCCGAGCTCGACAAGGCGTGGAACGAGGCGAAAACCTATCGCCACAGCGGCGCCAGCCAACCCAAGAAAGAGGAAAAAGCTGGCCCCTACAAGCACCTGCTGACCGGCGTCTCCTTCATGCTGCCGATGGTGGTGGCGGGCGGCCTGATCATCGCGCTCTCGTTTGTGTTCGGTATCGAGGCGTTCAAGGTGGAAGGTACTCTGGCCGCCGCCCTGATGAAGATCGGTGGTGGCTCCGCCTTTGCCCTGATGATCCCGGTGCTGGCCGGCTACATTGCCTACTCCATCGCTGACCGCCCGGGTCTCGCTCCCGGCATGATCGGCGGCATGCTGGCAAGCTCGCTGGGCGCCGGTTTCCTTGGCGGCATCGTCGCCGGTTTCCTGGCCGGTTACAGCGCCAAATACCTGAGTGACAAGGTGCGCCTGCCGGTGACCCTGGAAGCGCTCAAGCCCATCCTGATCATTCCGCTCTTTGCCAGCCTCTTTACCGGTCTGGTGATGATCTACGTGGTGGGTGGCCCGGTGGCCGGCATCATGAATGCCATGACAACCTTCCTCAACAACATGGGCTCTGCCAACGCCGTGCTGCTGGGTGTCATCATCGGCGCCATGATGTGCTTCGACATGGGCGGCCCGGTCAACAAGGCAGCCTACGCCTTCGGTGTTGGCTTGCTGGCCTCCAAAACCTACGCCCCGATGGCTGCGGTGATGGCCGCCGGTATGGTGCCGGCGCTGGGGATGGGGATCGCCACCTTCCTGGCCCGTACCAAGTTCATCAAGGCGGAGCAGGAAGCGGGCAAAGCCTCCTTTGTGCTGGGTCTGTGCTTTATCTCCGAGGGGGCCATTCCGTTTGCTGCCAAGGATCCGATGCGCGTTATCCCGGCCTGCATGGTCGGCGGCGCCCTGACCGGTGCGCTCTCCATGCTGTTCGGCTGCGAACTGATGGCACCCCACGGCGGTCTGTTCGTGCTCTTCATCCCGCACGCCATCAGCAATGTCATGATGTATATCGTGGCGATTGCCGCAGGCTCGCTGCTGACCGGTGTCTCCTACGCCATGCTCAAACGCGGTGAAGAGCAGGCCAAACTGGCCACGGCATAAGCCTTGCCACCCGGCAACACGTCATAACCAAGAGCGGCCTGAGGGCCGCTTTTTTATTGCTGGATACAGGGAAAAATCCAGGCGTTGTTTTGCTTGTGGTTAATGGATTAACCCTCTAGCGTGAGGTGCCTGGGGCGCATCTGCGCCCGCCGATAACCCGATACCCAGGAGCAGATGATGACACCCATGATCCCCCCCATTCTCAATTTTGCGACCGGCAAGCTCGGTGGCGCCGAACTGGTTGAGAAGAGCACCACCCTGGCTGACTTGCAGGGGCTTTTTGCCGACCCGCACGCCGAGGCCGCGCTCTCGCCCGATACCCCGCTCTATCGGGTCGCCATGCTGCCCGGCAATGGTGGCGAGGGGGATCTCAACATGGGGGTGACCTATCTGGAGGCTGGTCGGGTCGGGCAGGAGTTTTTCATGACCCGCGGTCATATTCATGCCCGGGCCGAGCAGGCCGAGTACTACTTCGGGTTGTGCGGAAGGGGACTATTGCTGTTGCAGGATATGGCTGGCGTCTGTCGGCTGGAGCAGGTCTTTGCCGGCAGTGTTCACCATATTCCTGGCCATGTGGCCCATCGACTCGTCAACACCGGTGAAACGCAGCTCTCGGCGCTGGCGGTCTGGCCTGCTGTGGCAGGTCACGACTACAAAGCAATGGGCGCGCGCGGCTTTGCCGTTCGGGTGCTAGCCGGAGAAGATGGTACGCCTCGCCTTGTGGCCAGCGATCAGCAAGGGATGTAAATCGGAGCTGGCGGCGGCCCGCTAGGGGCTGCCGCAAGATTGGCGCACCACCAGAGTAGGGGGCAGAATGATGCTCTTGGCCGGCTCGTCGTTGCCGGCCATCCGCTCAAGCAGCAGCTCGCCCGCCTTGCGGCCGATCTCCCGCGCCGCCACCGAGACGGTGGTGAGCGCCGGTTCGACCAGCGCGGTTTCCGGCAGATCGTCAAAGCCCACCAGAGCAAAGTTCTGGCCGATGAGCCGCCCCTGTTTGCGCAGCGCCAGCATGGCGCCAAGCGCCACCACATCCTGATAGCAGACCGCCGCCGTCACCTCGGGGTGCTGCTCCAGCAGCGCCGTCATGGCGCGAGTGCCCTCTACCCGGCTGGCGCCGCAACCGATGATCCACTCTGGTTTGGGCGAGATGCCGTGTTCGAGCAGCTTGCTCATGTAGCCACCGAGGCGCTGGGAGCGGCTGATGGAGGTGGGGGAGCCCCCGACAAAGGCGATATGACGGTGGCCGAGTTTCAGCAGGTGCTCGGTCGCCAGCTGGCAACCGAGAAAGTTGTCGGTGCCGACATAGTCGATCGCCACATCCGGTACCGGTCGCACCACCAGAATGGTGGGCATATGGCGCCGTTGCAGGCTCTCGAAAAAGCTGTGGGGCGTAGGTTGGGCAGCACAGATCACCATGCCGGCGGCGCTGTTGCGTTGCAGCGAGTCCATAAACTGCTGCTGCCTTGCCGCCGACTCCTCGCTGTTGGCAAGGAACAGCATCAGATCGTGATGTTCCATCTCCCGGCTCAGGCCCGCCGTCATCTCTGCATAGAAGGGGTTGGTTATGTCGTGCAGCAGCAAACCGACCTGATTGCTGCTCTTGTTGCGCAGGTTGGCGGCAGTCTGGTTGTAGACATAGCCGAGCTCGTCGATGGCCTTGAGTACCCGCTGGCGGGTGTGGTCGGAGATGCGTCCCTTGTTGCGCAAGGTCATGGAGACGGTGGCGGTGGAAACGCCCAGATGGCGGGCAATATCGGCAACAGTCACATTGCTCATGGTGTCGGTCCAGTCATGTTCATGTCATCAAGATATATCGATTAACCTTTATTTCGGATGAGAGAAGGTTGCAAGTGAGTGGTTGATCACGAATTTCACCGCCAATACCGATGATATATCCCAATGTTTGAGGTTAATCGTGTTTATCAGGTTGTGGTTAATGGGTTAATCGATTTATCTCTGTCGTAGGTGTCAACGAGAGAACAAGCCAATGATTCATTCGAGTTACGTCTCCAACTACGACAAATATCCAGAAGTAACCGTTGTCGGATATGAACAGGCCGCCTGCGCGGGATGGGACGCGATTGCCCATCAGCTGAAGGCCAAAGTGAACCGGCAGGAGAGGGCGAAAATGGTGTTGGTGATCGACTGCTATCACGGCGTGGATCAGGGTGAGCTGCGCACCCAGCTGCTGACCAGATTCGGGCCTCACACGCTCATCGATGTGGAACAGGCCCGCCTGCCCGAACCCAAAGTGCTGGCGATGCTGGATCGCTTCATCACCGATGACAGGGTGTTTGGTGTGCTGGCACCCCACAAGATGGTGGAGTTTTTTGACCCGGTCGCCTTGGCGCGCCTGCAACAGCAGATCGCCGAGATGGCCGAAGGTCTGGTGGTGGTGATGGGCAGCGGCGCTTCGCTGGTGGCGCAAGGGGATGTGCGGGTCTATGCCGATCTTGCCCGCTGGGAGATCCAGCAGCGTCTGCGCCGTAAAGAGATTGGCAACTGGGGTGCTGATAACACCGAAGAGGACATATTGCGCCGCTACAAGCGGGCCTTCTTCATCGAGTGGCGGG